>JAIMBJ010000011.1 GCA_023511455.1 Bacillota bacterium | reverse complement strand
AGGTATTTCCGGGGATTAAGACGATGTGACATTTCAAATTGGGAATAAAATAGGACATTTCAAATTGGAAACCACAAAATATTCCGATATACTATACATGATAGATTAAACAGAGTAAACTACAGTAGTTTGTGGGTACGAAATGCCTGACATTCCGGATAGAAGGAGGCAATTCCCGTGGAACGGCAGATACGCTACCAGAGGGAGGCAGACCTCGAGTGGGCACACAATTTCACGAAACATCCCAACTGTGAGCGCTTGTTGTCGTGTATTCAGTGTGGAACCTGCTCGGGCACCTGCCCTCTGTCTGTCTACATGGACCTGACGCCGCGTCAGGTCATAGCGATGGTTCGTGAGGGCTTCCGTGAAGACGTACTGCGCTCCAAGACCATCTGGCTGTGTGCCAGTTGCTATGCCTGCAGTGTGGAGTGTCCTCAGAACATCAAGATAACAGACATCATGTACCGCCTGAAGCGCGAAGCCATCCAGAGCAATCTCTACCCCAAGCGTTTTCCCATCCCTGTGCTGGCGCAGGAGTTCTGCGAGCTGGTACGCCGGCGTGGGCGAAACTCGGAGTTCTGGGTGGTGTTTCGCATGGCGCTGCGTTCGAACCCCTTTGTCCTGCTCACCATGGCTCGCACGGGATGGGACCTGTGGCGTACGGGCAGACTATCCCTGCGCATGGAGCGGATCCAGCGGGTGAACGAACTGCAGTACATCTCCGCCGCATCCAAGGAGGTGGACTAAATGGAACCTTCCGCCAAGTACCTGTATTACCCCGGCTGTTCGCTGAAGGGCACGGGTATCGCCTATGAGGAAAGCCTGCTGACGACCTTTTGTCTGCTGGAGATGCCCATCCAGGAGCTGCCCGACTGGAACTGCTGTGGTGCCACTACTTACATGTCGGTCAGTGAAACTTCCGCGACTCTGCTGGCGGCGAGAAACCTCGCTCTGGCACGCCGGACAGGTTCCAGAGACCTGCTGGCTCCATGCAATGCCTGTTATCTCACCCTGCGCAAGAGCCAGGAACTGGTGGCACACTATCCGCAGATAGCGCAGGAGACCGAGCGGTTCTTGGAACAGGCAGGCTTGCCGCGCCTCGATTCGGTGCGCGTGAGACATCCTCTGGAGGTGCTCTACAACGATGTGGGGCTCCAGCGATTGCGCGAACTGACCGTACGTCGCCTGCAGGGCGTACGGATGGCGTCATACTACGGTTGTCAGGCGGTGCGCCCCTATGGGGAGGTGGACGACCCGCACAACCCCACACGCATGGATGAGATTCTCAAAGCAGTGGGCGTGGAGGTGGTGGACTACAGCCTCAAGACAAAATGTTGTGGCGGTTCTCACACCGGAACCATCCATGACGTGGGTGTTCGCTTGAACTACATCCTGCTCAAAGAAGCGATGCGCCGTGGTGCGCAAGCTCTCGTGACTATCTGTCCGCTCTGTCAGTTCAACCTGGATGCCTATCAGGCGGAGATTCGCAAGCAAACCGGTGAACCGATAGACATGCCCATCCTTTATCTCACTCAGGTAGTCGGTTGGGCACTGGGTGGCGAGTTCCGTGAGCTGGGCTTGCATCGTGCCATTTCGGGCAGGAAACTCGTCGAGCAGTGGTTCACCGCGAAGAAGGAGGCAGAAACCTATGTCTGAGCAAAAAAACGGCGAAGTGCGTATCGGAGTTTACGTCTGTCATTGCGGAGCAAACATCGCCGATACCGTAGATGTGAAGGCGGTGGCGGAGTACGCCGCAACGCTACCGGGGGTGGTGGTAGCACGAGACTACAAGTACATGTGCTCCGACCCAGGCCAGGAACTGGTGCAGGAGGACATCCGCAACCTGAATGTCAACCGTGTGGTGGTGGCAGCGTGCAGTCCCTCCCTGCATGAAAACACCTTCCGGGGTGCCGCCGAGCGAGCCGGGCTGAACCCCTTCTTCGTGCAGATGGTCAACATCCGCGAGCATGACTCGTGGGTGCATAGTGACCGCGAAGCGGCAACCGAAAAGGCGAAGGACCTGGTGCGTGCGGCGGTTCGGCGTGTGTACTTCCACAAACCGCTGGAGAAGCGGCGCGTGCCCATCCACTCCGAAGTGCTGGTGGTGGGTGGAGGTATCGCCGGTATCCATGCCGCCCTGACTGTTGCCAACTCGGGGAAGAAAGTTTACCTGGTGGAACGCGAACCCACCATCGGTGGGCACATGGCACAGTATGACAAGACCTTCCCCACGCTGGACTGCGCCGCGTGTATCCTCACGCCCAAAATGTCCGCGGTGAAGGCACATCCGAATATCACGCTCTGGACGTACTCGGAAGTGGTGAGCGTGGATGGCTCCGTCGGCGACTACAAGGTGGTGGTGAAGCGCAAGCCGCGCTATGTACGCGAAGACCTGTGCGTTGGCTGCTTGCAGTGCATCGACACCTGCGTCTTCAAGGAGCCGAAGTTCGATGACGAGTTCAACATGGGGCTGAGCAAGCGCAAGCCGATATACATCCCCTTCCCGCAAGCCACCCCCAAGGTCGTGGTCATCGACCCCGAGGCGTGCATCCAGCTGAAGACAGGCAAGTGCAAGAAATCCTGTCTGGAAGCCTGCGTGGAGCGAGGAGCCATCGACTTTGACCAGAAAGAGAGCTACGAGGAGATACACGTCGGCTCCATCATTATCGCCACCGGTTTCCAGACCTTTGACCCGCGCCGAATGCCTCAGTACGGCTACGGCAAGTACCCGAACGTGTACACCACCCTGGAGGTGGAGCGGCTGGTCAATGCCTCGGGTCCCACAGGTGGGCAGGTAGTCACTCGCGACGGGCGCGTGCCCAAGAGCGTGGGGATTATCCTGTGTGTGGGCTCGCGTGATGAGAACACCAACCGCTGGTGCTCGCGCGTGTGTTGCATGACCTCCTTGAAGCTGGCACACCTCATCAAAGAGCACACGGGTGCGGAGGTGTTCATCTTCTACATCGACATGCGCGCCGCGGGCAAAGGCTACGAGGAGTTTTACCAGCGCGTGCTCAACGAGGGCGTGCACTTTGTGCGCGGACGCGTGGCGGAAATCACCGACTGGGCACTCGACCCCTCCGAAGAAGGCAAGCTGGTAGCAAGGGTAGAAGACACCAACACCGGCTTCGTGCGGCGTATCCCGCTGGACATGGTGGTGCTTGCGGTCGGGCTGGAACCGCAGCCGGATGCCCTGAACGTGCAGAGACTGTTCGGCATCGGCTGCTCGCTCGACGGGTTCTTCCTGGAGAAGCACCCCAAGCTGGCTCCCGCGCCCACCTATACCGATGGTATCTTCATCGCGGGAGTCTGCCACGGTCCGAAAGACATTCCCGACACCGTGATGCAGGCAGGCTACGCTGCCGCTGAAGCGATTGCACTGGCAGACACAGGCTACTTTGAACTGGAGCCCAACACTGCCTACATCGTGGAAGAGGAGTGCTCCGGCTGCAAGAGCTGCATCCCGCTGTGCCCGTATCAGGCAATCACCTTCAACGAAGGGAAGCAGAAAGCGTACATCAACGAGGTGTTGTGCAAGGGATGCGGCACCTGCGTCGCCGCCTGTCCGTCGGGTTCCATCAAGCAGAACCTGTTCGAGGATGAAGAGATATTCAGCGAGATCGAGGGCGTGCTGGCATACGCCCAGTAAACGGAGGGATGAGCATGGAAGACAAACCGGTAACAGCCGACAAGCTCTCCACCAGTAAAGATTGGGAGCCCTTGATTGTGGCTTTCTTCTGTAACTGGTGTACCTATACTGCGGCAGACCTGGCAGGCGTCTCCCGGATGGGCTACGACCCGAACGTGCGCGTCATCCGCGTGATGTGTTCCGGTCGAGTAGACCCGCAGTTCGTTCTGGATGCTTTCGCGCACGGTGCAGATGGCGTGCTGATCGGCGGATGCCACCCGGGAGACTGCCACTACGTGGAAGGCAACTATAAAACCCTGCGCCGCTACCTCTTGCTCAAACGCCTTTTGCGAGAGCTGGGCATCGAAGAGGGTCGCCTGCGGCTGGAGTGGATTGCCGCTTCCGAAGGCGAGAAGGTGAGCAAGACCATCAACGAGATGGTGGACCAGGTACGCGCGCTGGGACCGTTGCGGCTGACCCGCAAGTTCAAAGAGTGGGATGCCGAACTGGCAGCCTTGGAGGCGGAAGCGCAAAGTGAGGAGGTGGCAGTCCATGCCTGACAAACCCAAAATCGCGTTCTACTGGTGCGCCTCGTGTGGAGGGTGTGAGGAGTCCATCGTCGACCTCGCCGAAGACATCCTCGAGGTCGCGCAGGCAGTGGATATCGTCTTCTGGCCCGTGGCGATGGATTTCAAGCGCAAAGACGTCGAGGCGATGCCCGATGGCTCCATCCTCGCCACGATGGTCAACGGCTCCATCCGCACCTCCGAGCAGGAGGAAATGGCATACCTGCTGCGCCGCAAGAGCCAGATCCTGATTGCTTACGGCTCGTGCGCCCACACGGGAGGCGTTCCGAGCCTCGCCAACCAGTTCAGCAAAGAGCAAATCCTGCGCTACGTCTACGAAGAAGCGCCGACGGTGGTCAATGAGCAAAGGGTACGCCCACAGCCCCGTCATCAGCACAACGGCACGGCGGTTACCCTGCCGGAGTTTCGGGGACTGGTGCGGAGCCTGGACCAGGTGGTAGAGGTAGACTACTACCTGCCCGGTTGTCCCCCCACCCCCAAGCTGCTGAAGCAAGCGGTGTTGACCCTGCTCTCGGGGAACTTGCCGCCGAAAGGTACGGTGCTGGCGCCCGATACCGCGCTGTGCGACCAGTGCCCGCGTAAGGAGACCAAACCCACCGACCTGAAGATCAACGAGTTCAAACGCCCGCACTGGACGCAGATAGACCCCAATACCTGCTTCCTGGCACAGGGCATTATCTGCATGGGACCTGCCACCCGTTCGGGTTGTGAAGCGCAGTGTATCTCCGGCAATATGCCCTGCACGGGATGTTTCGGGCCGACCTCGCGTGTGCGGGACCAGGGAGCGAAGATACTCTCCTCACTGGCATCCTCCGTCAATGCCCGCGAGCCGGAGGATATCGAGAAGATACTGGACGGCATTGCGGACCCGGTGGGAACCTTCTATCGCTACTCACTGGCGAAATCCTTACTGCGCGCGAAAGTGACTCGTTGAGGAGGGATGAAGAATGGACGAGAGCATTCAGACCGTATGGAACGAAGCGCAAACCCGCGCGAATGAAGCCTATTACGTCCAGAGGCGACGTATCACCGTAGACCCCATCACCCGCCTGGAGGGTCACGGTAAGATCGATATCTTCCTCAACGAGCAGGGAGAAGTGGAAAGAGCCTACTTCCAGGTGCCTGAACTGCGCGGCTTCGAGGTGTTCTCCCTGGGACGACCGGCGGAAGACATGCCCCAGATTACCAGCCGTATCTGCGGGGTGTGCCCAACCGCGCACCACATGGCGGCAACCAAAGCACTAGACGACCTGTACCGGGTAGAGCCGCCTTCACCCGCCCGCAAAATCCGCGAGCTGGTGTACAATACCTTCATGCTGGAAGACCACGCACTGCACGTGTACGTGCTGGGCGGTCCCGACTTCATCGTAGGACCCGATGCGCCGCCGGAAATGCGCAACGTACTGGGCGTTATTCAAACGGTAGGGGTAGACATCGGCAAGCGTGTGATTGCCACGCGCCGTCGACTGCGCGAGTTTATCGCCTACCTGGGCGGCAAGGTCGTGCATCCGGTACTGGGGTTGCCCGGAGGCGTCGCGAAGGGCATTGCACCCGAAGACCTGCCACGCTTCCAGGAACTGGCGAAGGACGCCCTGGATTTCGCCCTGTTCACCCTGCAGGTGTTCCAGGACGTGGTGCTGAAGAACCAGGCGTACGTAGACCTCATCACCTCAGATACCTATACCCACCGCACCTACTACATGGGGCTGGTGGATGAGAAAAACCGCCTGAACTTCTACGACGGCAAGGTGCGGGTGGTTTCACCGGATGGGAAAGAGTACGCCAAGTTCGCCGCGCAGGCGTATCTGGACTATATCGCCGAGCACGTGGAGTCCTGGAGCTACGTCAAGTTCTGTTATCTAAAGGGCATCGGCTGGAAGGGCTTCACCGATGGCGCAGAGAGCGGCATCTACTCGGTGGCGCCGCTGGCGCGGTTGAACGCATCCGACGGCATGGCGACACCCGAAGCGCAGAAAGCGTACGAACAGTTCTTCAATACCTTTGGGCAGAAGCCGGTGCACCACACGCTGGCAAATCACTGGGCGCGCGTGATCGAAATGGTATACGCCGCCGAGCGTATCGTGGAGCTCATCCACGACCCTGAAATCACCAGCCAGAACCTGCGCGTCATCCCCACCACCAGCCCGACGGTAGGTGTGGGGGTGGTGGAAGCCCCACGGGGCACGCTGTTCCACCACTACGAGACCAATGAGGACGGTATCCTGCGCAAGGTGAACCTCATCGTCGCCACGCAGAACAACTCTGCCCGGATGGCGATGAGCGTGGAGAAGGCGGCAAAGGGGTTGATTCACGGCGGCGAAGTGTCTGAAGGACTGCTGAACAAGGTGGAGATGGCGTTCCGCGCGTATGACCCGTGTCATGCTTGCGCGACGCACTCCCTGCCCGGACAGATGCCGCTGATACTGACCGTCTACAACGCGCACGGTGAAGTGGTGCATCAGCAGAAGCGATGAACGAGCGCAGCGCACGCATTCTGGTGCTGGCTTTAGGCAACGACCTGCTCGGCGATGACGGCGTTGGGTTGGAAGCGGCGCGCCAGATTGCCGGGCAGGTCGACGGCTCGGTCGATGTAGTAGAGACGGGTGAAGCCGGGCTGGCGCTGCTGGAGCTAATGGAGGGCTACGAGCGTGCGCTGCTCATCGACTCGGTGGTGACAGGGCGCCATCCACCCGGCACGGTGATAGAGTTCTCGCCGGAGGACTTCCGCAAGGTGGTGGCGCCCTCGCCGCATTACGCCGGCTTGCCGGAAGTCATGGAGATGGCACACCGCCTGCAGATTCCTTTCCCCCAGCACATCCGCATCTTAGCGATGGAAGTGCTGAACCCCTACGAGTTCCGCATCGGCTTCTCGGAGCCGGTGCAGGAGGCACTGCCCCAACTGGTGCAGCGGGCACGTCAGGTGCTGCAAGGATGGATGCATCAGGCTTCGTAAGGCGTCATTGCACCAGCCTGCTTGCGACACGCTAAGGAATGTGGCACAATAAAAGCATGAGCGCTCCTGAGAAGCGAGTCATCCGTGTAGTGATGCTGGGACCAGCGCTGGATGTCAAGGGAGGGGTCTCTTCCGTAGAGCGTTTGATTCTCGCGCACGCTCCCGACCATGTGCGCATCCGGCACATTGCCACCATGCGCGACGGCAGGGTGTGGGTCAAGCTAGCAGTGTTTCTCCTCGCGCTGACGCGGTTTCTCAAGGTTCTGCTCATGCGACGCGCAGACCTGATACACATCCACTTTGCCAGTCGTGCCAGTACCTGGCGCAAGTCACTGCTGGCGCTCGTGGCTCGCTGGTTTAGCAAACCCTACATCCTGCATGCACACGGTGCGGAGTTTCACGAGTTCTTCCCTAAACAGCCACGCTTGCTACAGCGCTGGATTATCTCGATGCTCCGAAAGAGCCGCGCCCTGATTACAGTGTCCGAAAGATGGAAGCAGTTTTACCTCAATATCTCAGGGCTGCCCTCTGAGCATGTCGTTGTACTGCCAAACCCCATCAGCGTGCCCGAGGGGTGCCCAAGCCGGCGCGACAGGAGCACGGTGACTTTGCTCTTCCTGGGCAGGATGGAGAATAGAAAGGGACCGATTCGCGTGGTGCGGGCGTTCCATGCATTGCCGGACGAGCTGCGACGGCGTGCTTATCTCGTTCTGGCAGGGGACGGCGATGTGGAAGGCGTAAGGCGAGAAGTCAGTGCCCTCGGGCTGGAACAGCAGGTGACCGTACTGGACTGGGTGAACGCGGAACAGCGCAATGCCCTCCTCGCCGCCGCGGACGTGTTTGTACTACCCTCCCTGAACGAGGGTTTACCGATGAGCGTTCTGGAGGCGATGAGCTGGGGCATTCCGGTGGTGACCTCGCCGGTGGGAGGCATACCCGAGGTGGTGCAGGACGGCTTCAACGGTTTTCTGGTTCCACCAGAGGATATTCCCGCGCTGGCAAACGCCTTGCAGAGGCTGATTGAGGATGAATCGCTGCGCCTGCAGATGGGAGCCAACGCGCGAGCCAGCGTCGAGCATCTGGACATTCGCCGCTACTGGGAGAAGCTCGAGGGCATCTATCGCGCTGTCCTGTCGGAGTGCAGGCCATGAGTGTGGTCAAGAGCCTCGCAGCAAAGTTGAAAGGCATGTCCCTCGGCGACATGCTGCTGCGGCGCAATCCCCTGTTTTATCCCGCCGCACTGCGCGTGCTGAATCATCTCGACGGCGCCACGCTGGAAGAGAGACGGCGATTCACCGAAATGCGGCTGAAAAAGGTACTGCAAGCAGCTTCCCGTACACCCTACGGAAGACAGATGGGCGCAGGAAAAGACATCGCCGCATGGCCGCTTCTGGAGAAATCGCTCGTGCGCGATGACCCTCTGGCGTTCGTGCTACCACCGGTATGGCTCAGCAGCCCCGCCAGCACCAGCGGCACGACTGGTCTGCCGTTGAAGCTATACCGTTCGTTTCAGTCGGTATGCGTGGAACAGGCAAGCATCGACCGCCTGTTGCTGTCAAAAGGTGTTAACCCGCGTACCGCCCGTACTGCTGTGCTGCGAGGAGACAACATCAAAGACCCCACCGACAGGCAGCCGCCTTTCTGGAAGTTCGCGGCTGGTGGGCAACGTATGGTCATGTCCTCGAACCATCTGAGCCCTCAGACGATAGAGGCTTACCACAGCGCGTTGAGCGCGTTCGCGCCGGAGTGCTTGATGGCGTATCCCACCTCGCTGGAGTCGCTGTGCCGGTTGCTGCAAGAGTCCGGCAGATGCTTGCGTATTCCCCTCGTCGTAACATCTTCCGAAACGCTCACGCCCCAGACCCGACGGCTGGCGCAGGAGGTGCTGGGAGCAGAGCTCGTAGACTATTATGGGCAGGCGGAGCGGGTGGCGTTCGCATATAGTTTTCGGGAGGGAGAGTACCGCTTTCTGGCGGGCTACGCCTTTGTGGAGCTGCTGCCTTCGGGGGAAGAGGAAGACGCAGTGCTCTACGAAATCGTGGGCACCAATCTGTGGAACCTGAAAATGCCGCTGATTCGCTATCGCACGGGAGACCTGATTCGCCTCCCGAAAGGGCTTTCCGCATCTCAGCTCGAAGTGATTTGCTATGGGGTGGAGCCTTTTGGCGGGGTGCTCGGCAGACAGGGGGATTACCTCGTGTCACCCGATGGGGCACACCTGATGGGCATCGACCACATCCCGCGCGACGTGGAGCATGTGGTGCGGATGCAAGTGATTCAAGAATCGCTATATCGCGTGCGTATCCTCGTCGTGCCCGCCGAGGGGTTCAACGAGCAGGACCGCCAGCAAATCCTGCGTAACGCTGCGCTGAAACTGCCCGCCGAGATGCAAGTGGAGGTCGAAGTGGTTCAGGAACTGGTGCGCATGGCGCAGAATAAAGTTCCGTTCGTCATTCGTAAATTGAGCCATGAAGGAGGCACGCAAGATGACCATGCCCAAACTGGACAGCAAGGCCATTGAGCATCATTATCAGCACGCGAAAGAGGTGTACGCCGCTTACGGAGTCGACACCGACCGTGTTCTGGAGCAGATGAAAGGCATCTCTATCTCCCTCCACTGCTGGCAGGGGGATGACGTGGGCGGCTTCGAGAACCCCGAAGGGGAGCTGGGCGGTGGACTGGCGGTTACCGGCAACTACCCCGGCAAAGCCCGCACGCCCGACGAACTGCGCGCCGACTTGCTAAAGGCGTACAGTCTCATCCCCGGCAGGCATCGGCTGAACCTTCATGCGTTCTACGTGGACTATCCCGAAAAGGTGGAGCGCAACCAGCTGCAACCCAAACATTTTCAGAGCTGGATAGACTGGTCTACCCAGCACGGTATCCCTCTGGACTTTAACGGCACCTTCTTTGCACACCCTCTGGCAAGCGATGGCTGGACGCTGGCAAGCGCAGATAGCGGAGTACGACAGTTCTGGGTGGAACACGCCATTGCCTGCCGTAAAATCGCCGAGGCGATGGGCAAAGCGCAGGGCAGTCCCTGCATCCATAACCTCTGGATACCCGATGGTGAAAAGGACCTGCCCGCCGACCGCTGGGCGCCGCGCCAGAGGCTGAAAGAGTCGCTGGACGTCATCTACAGGGAACCGCTGGACAGGCAGTACGTCAAAGACGCTGTGGAGTCCAAACTGTTCGGCATCGGCTCGGAGTCGTATGTTGCTGGCTCCTGGGAGTTCTACCTGCCCTACGCGGTCAAGCACAACCTGCTGATATGCATCGATACAGGGCACTTCCACCCCACCGAACAGATTGCGGACAAGATTTCGGCAGTGCTGCTGTTCCTGCCAGAGATTCTGCTGCATGTCAGCCGCGGCATTCGCTGGGATAGCGACCACGTGGTGATTCTGAACGACGAGACGCGCTCCATTGCCGAAGAGATAGTGCGCGGTGAGGCATTGAGCCGCGTGCATATCGGGCTGGATTACTTCGACGCCAGCATCAACCGGGTTGCCGCATGGGTGATTGGTACGCGGGCGATGCTGAAGGCTCTGCTGATTGCCCTGCTGGAGCCTTCGCAGACCCTCAAGGAACTGGAAGCCTCCGGCGACCGCACCGCCCGCCTCGCGCTGATGGAGGAGCTGAAGACCCTGCCCTACAGCGCAGTCTGGGATTATTACTGCGAGACGCAGGGCGTGCCCGTCGGCGCGGCGTGGCTGGAAGAGGTGCGTCGCTACGAGCGCGAAGTGCTGGCGAAGCGATAGAGATGAAAATCGGTCCCAGGTCTGCGGGGGGACAAGCACCTGGGACCTTCTCACATCAACACCATACTCAATGAGCTGCGGCGTGTCAGCAGTGAACCAGCAGTGCTTCCATCCCTATATAGTGCAAGATTCGTACCAAAACGGGCGTTTTTGCTCCTTTTTACAGGTTTCTTGCAAAAATCTTTCAGGGCAACAGACGGCTGATGAGCTCCTCATCCGCCGAGTCGGGATACCGCCGGGCGATACTGCTGGCGAAGCGTTTGAAATCTGCCAGCGTGACCGCACGCTTGCCCCGCTTCTGAGAGAGATACGCCGCTCCCACAATGGCAGAGCACTCCGCCCCGAAGTTTTCGTCGCTGATGGAGCGTTCGCCCTTGCGCACACACTCGATCATGTTGCGTATCTCCCCGTAGAACGAGGACGGCCAGTACTCCCAGGTGGGACCGGTCGCCTCCACACGGCGGCATCCACCGGTAGCATCCTCCACCACCACAATGCGCCTGTCATCCTCGTGGGTAAAACGGATGGTGCCCATCGTGCCGATAATCACCGTGTCGGGCGAGTCGCGGTGGCTCCACGAACCTTCCACGTGCGCCGTGCTCCACGCCCCCGTTTGGGGATGTTCGAAGCGGATGAGGATGTGCCCGTCGTCTTCCACGCGCACCGGCTGGAACTGCCCCGACAGGATACGCTGTGGCATGCGGATGGTGATGCCAATCGGTTCAGCAGCTTTAACGGTGGTGGGGCGTTTGTCCAGCCCCGACAGATACCATGATGCGCCGACAGCGTGAATGCCGTTATCCAGCAGGGAACCGCCCCCGCCCGTGTCGGCGTTCCAGAAGTTGGGGTTGCCCTCGGGCCCGCCATGCGCCGTCGCCAGAAACATCATGACCGGCTCGCCAATCCAGCCGGCGTCGATAACCTTTTTGGCGGTGTAGTAGAAGGGGTCCCACAGCCAGTTCTCGTTGTGCTGGTACAGCTTGCCCGTGCGCTGTACGGTTTCCACCACACGTATACACTCCAGCCAGGTGCGCGCCATCGGCTTCTCGCACATCACATGCACGCCTGCCTCCAGCGCGGCAATCGCCATCGGTGCGTGCAGGTTGGGCTGCGTGCAGATGTCTACCAGGTCCAGCTGTGCCTCACGGAGCATTGTCTGCACATCCTGGTACATCTTCACCTCTTTGAGGTCTTGCCTGAGACGTTCGGCAGTTGCCATATCACCCCGCTCTTCCGCCTGCTTCGCTTTCTGCTTATACACCTCTTTCATGCGCGCCTCGGCAGCTGCCAGACTCTCCGTCGACACATCGCACAGCGCGACGAGCTGGCACGCGGGCAGGTCGGGATACGCGGGCAGATGCGCCCCGCGAAAGATGCCCCCCGTGCCAATGGCCCCCACACGTATCCGTTTCACGGTCAATTACCTCCTGCTCGTGAATGGTTAGCGGTCTATCTATTCGCAGACGGGGTCAGTGCGTCCTGTAGACAGAGAAGGGCAAGGCAGGTGATTAATCCTTGTAGCCTATAAGCAAGGACATCCTTACCCTTCTACAGAAGATATAAAGTAGGATGACCGAATTTGTGCTGTGTATCAACGACGGTGGCTATCACGCCAGCCTGATTGTAGGTAAAGTCTACCGACGGTCGGCTGATGCAGAGGCAGAATCCCTGAACCTCGTCCGAATTCTGGATGAGGACGCTTCTGAGCCAGAAGGGTACCTGTATCCCGCTTCCTTCTTTGTGCCGATTGAACTGCCCGAGCGAGCAAAAGAAGCACTGCTCGGCAGCACCGGGCGCGACGGCTAGATTCCGCTACCTCCATCCGGGCTGAACTTGTCCGGATACACCGACAGGGGCACCGCTTTCACCGTGCCTGATTGCAGTAGCACCAGCACCCATCCCCTTGCGCCCGGCGGTGGCGTGTCACGGCGGTTTTCCACCTTGAAAAAGGTCGCCCAGTGCCAGTTGCAGTCTGCCAGTGGCGTCTGCTCTCCCCATTTGCCTTCGCCATAGTGAGGGAATGGCTGCCACCAGCCCAGCTCATGCGCGATGCCCCAGTTCGGGATGTAGTCGTAGCTGACGCCTGTCGGTAGATACAGGTTACCTTCCAGACGAGGGTTACCCGGATGTTGTCCTCGTTGCGAGTCGGATGGACAGATGAACAACTGTGTGGAGGGCTGGTACGCTGGATAGAGCACGCTCAATCGCGGCGGTAGCGCCTCGTAGTCCTGCAGGTACATCCGCGCTGCCATGCCGATTTGGCGCAGCTGGCTTGTGCAGGAAGCGCGGCGGGCGCTCGCCCGCACCTGCGCAAACACTGGGAACAATACCGCCGCCAGCAAAGCGATGATGGCAATGACGACGAGCAGCTCCACCAGCGTAAAGCCGGGTGTCCAGCGTTTCATGGTGTGCTCCTGAGATAGAATTCCACTCTTTATGATGACACAGGAGGCAAACTGGTTACAGCGGTTCTCGCAGGCTGGCAGGATTCAGGCGTCCAGGCGATAAGGCTTGAGCATCTCTGCCAAATCGTGGGTGACCTCCGCCTCCACGAGAATGCCATCGGCGGTATACTCCGCGCTATGCACACGCCCCAGTTCGTAACACTGAGCCAGCAGGTTGCTCTGCGTGTAGGGCAAACGCACCTTCACCGGCTGCAGCAACGACCGCAACGTGGCGAGGATATGGTTCATCAGCTCGGGGATGCCTTCCGCCTTCAGCGCGGAGATGTAAACGGCGTTCGGCGTTTCCGCCACCAGCTGGCGCAGGCGATAGGTATCTTTCACCAGGTCCGCTTTATTGTATGCGGTGATGATGGGCTTGTTGTGTGCGCCCAGCTCCGCCAGCACGTTCATCACAGCCTGTCTCTGCAGCTCCAGCTGGGGATGACTGGCATCCACCACGTGGATGAGAAAATCCGCCTCCGTCACTTCCTCCAGAGTGGCGCGGAAAGCGGCGACCAGCGAGTGAGGCAGGTTGCGGATGAAACCGACGGTATCCGACAGCAACACGCCCCACCCATCAGGCAACACGATGCGGCGCACGGTGGGGTCGAGCGTGGCAAAGAGATGTTCGTCGGTGTAGATATGTGCGCCCGAGAGGGTGTTCAGCAGGGTGGACTTGCCCGCACTGGTATAGCCGACCAGCGCTCCAAAAGGAAACGGTAGCCTTCGCCTGCCCTGCCGTTGCTGACTGCGCTGGCGAGCGACCTGCTCCAGCTCGCGCTGCAGGTCCGCGATGCGCTCGCGCACCTTGCGCCTATCCTGCTCCAGTTTGGTCTCGCCCGGTCCACCGCGCACCCCGATATGTCCCGCCTGCTGTTCGAATTTGGTGTACACGCTCATCAGTCGGGGCAGCTCGTAGGTCAGCTGTGCCAGTTCCACCTGCAGTTTCCCTTCTCTGGTGTGAGCGCGCTGTGCGAAGATGCGCAAAATGAGCTCCGTGCGGTCTATCACGCGAGTCTGCAGGATGTCTTCCAGATTGCGCTGCTGTAACGGCGTCAGGTCGTCATCCACGATGACCAGGTCGGCGTTGACCTCGCGCACCTGCGGGAAGAGCAGTTCCGCCTTTCCCCTGCCGATGAAGGTAGCGGCGTCGGGGCGGTTGCGTCGCTGGCGGCTCTCACCCACTACCTCCAGACCGGCTGTATCACACAGGGCACGTAACTCTTCCTCGACGTAACTGTCCAGCTCGGGATCGGGGTTCACAAAGATGAGAAAGGCGCGCTCACGCTCCTGTACCACGTGCAGGCGTGGCGCAGGGTGCTGTATTTCGGTTGTCTCAACCGGCGGGCTGAAGTTTCGCTGCGGCATCGTTGCCTTTACCTCTTCGGTGGAGATTCGGGATAGTATCCCAACATTAGTATATCCCGTTGCTCATGATGCACGCAAGGTGACCTCAAAACCGCACTGCGTACAACTTCACGAACGCTTCAGTGGTATACACCTCGTCCTCGCTGCCGAACTGCTCGCGGACGTAGCGTCTGGTCTGTTCCATCAGCTCGTGGTGTGCTTCGTCGGTAATGTCCCAGAGCTGCGAATAGGTGCGCTTGTCCAGCTCCTGCAGTACCTCGCGATGGGTACGCCGCGCCAGCCACTGCAGGGAGGGGTGTTCGATAAGGGTAACTGCCCCGCCCAGTACCCGCACAAACTCCAGAACCTCGTCGGTGCTCTGCGCCCCCAGCGTGGGGCGCAACAGTCCACGCTCGCCCGCCAGGTGGATGTAGTATTCTCGTGTTGGAAAACGCTTGCCGCTCTCGTAAAGCAGAAACAGCACACCGTTCTGTCGCAGCACACGCTGGCATTCCAGAAGCACCCATCGCCAGTCCGCAATCAAATGCAATACGTGCGCCACCAGCACCGCCGAGATGAAGCGCGACCGCACGGGCAGCCGTCTCAGGTCCGCCCGTGCCACATACAGGTTGGCAGGAGGGTGCTTCTGGAGCAGACGGCGCATCATGTTGCGGGCGACATCCACTCCCAGCACGTTCACTCCGCGCCGCGCCATCGGCAGGGCGAAACGCCCGGTGCCCACCCCTGCGTCCAGAAACCAGTCCTCACCGCCCAGAGAGGCTGTGGAGACCATCCGCTCCACCACCGCCTCGAGTACGGTCTCCGGCAAGAAGCGGGTGGCGTCGTAGTCGTCAGCAACCCGATCGAAGCTCAGATACTGTATCAACGGTTTGCCTTCCACCGTTCCACAATACCGCGCGCGTAGTCAAAGGATTGCGCCACGCGCTGCAGCTGTTGCTCTTCGGTCAGGTTTTCGCCCTCGATTCCTTCCAGCTCCATCGTGAACGGGCCACAAAAGCCTCTGTCCAGCAGCAGGCGGAAGATTTCGGGAAAGTCCACCGCACCCTGCCCCAGCGTGGGAAAGTACCACGTGCGTGGCTTACCGTTGGTGTCTTTCAGATGCACGCTGAATACATGGTCAAGCACCTTGCGGAGCTCGGTCACCGAGTCCGTGCCTTCGTTGTAGTAGTAGATATTGGCAGTGTCGAAGTTGATACCCACGTTCGGATGGGCAATCGCCCGCATAGTCTGCGATGCCACATCGCCGTTGGTGATAAGGTCGGGGTGCGTCTCCATTGCCACTTTCACGCCCAGTTGCGCGGCGATGTCGCCCATCCGGCGAACGCGGCGGTATACATCGGTCAGCGGTATTTCCCCTGCGTGCACACTCACAAAGGCGATATGCGCTCCCATTCTTCGCACCGCTTCTGCGATGCCGGCAAAGCCCTCTGCGCCCTCATCCGAAGAGACATCACAGGGGCATATCACACTGGAAATGCGCAGGTCGTACGGCTCTATCTGTCTGAGCCACTCGTCGGCGTCCCCCGGCTTGCCGATACTCACCTCGGCGTAACGGATACCAGTGGCTTTCATGTGTTCAAACGCCCGCTGACGGTATTTGCCGTAGCTGTATACGTTGCAGGCGATGATGATGTCCTCCATAGGAAGGTCTCCTGTGTCTGTAATGGAGATATATTCGCCTCGCGCAGGAGGGTTCCTTTACACGCCTGTTATCCTGCGCAGGCGACGCAGAGTGGCTCCAAACAGACCCGGCGAACGTGACGCATCTCCGAGGCGACGCAGTAAACGGGCGAACCAGCTGCGACGGCTCAAGCCTGCGCTGATGGCAGCAGCACGACGGTCCTGTTCCGATAGGCAATAGTCGAAGTCACCGTGCAGTATCGCCAGCTGGAACCAGTACTCGAAAAGATGAATGTCCGCGACCTTACCCTTCCGCAACTGCGCGGGCAGGCGATTCAGAAGCACACGGGGCAAATTCCACTCGCCCCGGCGGTTGAGCAGGTCGGTACCGAAAAAGTCGCTTACCTTTTGCATCAGGTACAGCATTCCCCGATCCACCACCATGTCCAGCGGCAGGGGAACGCCAATGTTCCATTCGAGGTCAATCAGCGTCACCTCACCAGTGGCTTCGTTAAGCAAGCAGTTTCGCGGGGTGAGGTCCAGACTGTCTGGAGGCAACCACTGGTTGCCGGGTGTGTACACCACGTGCCCCATCCTCCGCGTGCAAAAAGCGGTGAACTGTTCACTGTAGTGGTAGTAACCTTCCGATGCGACATGCGAGAGAAGGGTGGCGTACCACCTCAGCAGGGCAGAAGCCGCCTCCGCATAGCGTTTGTGCCACAGGCTGTCGATAAACAGATGCTCGATATTCTTCAGACGCTGATAGTATGGCTCGCTGGTATCGCTGTGTGAATGCACCGGTGCAGGGCGGTTTAACCAGTCGCCTCGTACTGTCTCCACATGGATACCGTCGTTCTCCTTGAGGAAGAACTTGGTCTGGCGGAAGGAAGGCGCACACTGACTGCGCACTTTTACCGCCAGGATGGACTCCCATATGTCGGGCATGGGCTGGCGCGAAGCAATCACCAGAAAGGAGTTCATGAAGGCGGATGGAGGAGCGTTTCTGGCGACCATACGCAGGAACTCGCGCTCGTTGAATAGAGGTCGTTGGCGCAAAGAGTAGTCCACGGTGGGCAGATTCAGCAGCGTCAGCCAGTCGAAGCCGGGTTCACTGAAGCTTCTCTCGGACAGAATCACCTCAGGCATTTTGTAATCCGGGAAGGGGTAGAACCAGAGCTGATAGTGCAAGCCCGCATCCTGCAGCTTGCTCTGCAGCAAACCTTTGTCGAAGGTGCGGATACCGTTGTAATCCGGGTAGCCCGAAACGCTTTCGTAAGGCACGCCGTAGTGGTCTTCGCGGTAGCCCGCCAGATACTTGTGCCCGATGGGGTTTTCGATGGCAATCACCAGCCTGCCATCGGGCTTCAGCCAGTGACACAGCAGTCGGATCAGGTGAGATGCCGCATCCGGGCGAGCGATATACCTGCCCGCGTACTCCAGCACGCCTATCAGCAGGATGACGTCGAACGGCTCGGCAGGCTCATAGTCCTCGATATTTGCAGTGACCACCTCGAGGTGTGAAGCATGTCGGCACCGCAGGCGGATTAACTCGGCGCGTTGAGGCGCACCCTCCACCGCCACAATGCGACGCACCGCTGGCACACGACAGAGGTAAGAGGTGATAGCACCACAGCCAGCTCCCACCTCCAGCACGTTTATCCCACTCCTGACCGTCGGTAGCCAGTTGATAATGTTGGCGCGGGCAGGAGAAAGATGATAAGACAACGGCCACCAGTTGTACTCCACCCAGGCGTGTTGCTCGTCGAAGTGCTCACGCTGGAAGATGTCGTACAGAATCGCCTCTGCACCGTCCGCGTACTGGAAAGGCGCTCGTTGGGAAGAGGTGCCGGTAGATACGCAATCCTGTATACCCTGTGCCCCCGAATCTGCCATAACCCGCTCTCCACTATTTTCCTCTACAATAGGCTGTGGGATAGCCCGTGCCTGCAAGCCAACCATCTTTCATGACGCACGGCAGTGGTTGCGGGTTCAATCCGGGAAGATGCACCTTTTTCGGGCACAATATCGCGTTCGAAGCAACGATTCGCTTCATCCTGAGAGAAAAAAATCGAAAAAAGTTCGAAAACCTGTTGACACGCGCGAACAGTTAGTTTATAGTGAATATAAGCAAGGTTACGGGGGGCATCGCAGGTGGCACAGTACAATACCTTGCAGATGATGCCCTTCACCTTGAACCAGATACAAATCGGTCAAAGCAAACCAGAACTGTCGGGAGGCAAGCAGGATGATTTCATCCCGCTATGACGACGGAAGTCTGCGCTTCCAGAACATGCAGGACGAGGAGGTCGTCGTCTACGCGAAATGCGGTAGCCAGCAAGCGACAGAGCATCTGCTTGCGAAGTACCGCGGTATGGTGGAAAGCAAAGCACGCTCCTATTTCCTCATGGGAGCCGACCACGAAGATGTGGTGCAGGAGGGCATGATTGGGCTGTTCAAAGCCATCCGCGACTTCCGTGAGGATAAGTTGACCAAGTTCCGACCGTTCGCTGAACTGTGCGTCACCCGTCAGATTATCACCGCCGTCAAGATGGCGACCCGTCAGAAGCATGCCCCGCTTAATGCGTACATCTCCCTGAACCGCCCCCTGAACGATGACGATAACGACTCCACTCTGCTGGAAATCATTCCGGATGAGAGTGTGGCCGACCCGGCTGCCGTCGTGGTGGACCAGCGCCAGCCTCGCAACCTTCTGGAGATGCTGGATGGGCACCTGAGTAACCTGGAAGCGCGGGTGCTCGAATGCTATCTGGAGGGGATGTCCTATCGCGAGATGTCGAAGGTGCTGGGCTGCCGCCCCAAATCCATCGACAACGCTCTACAGCGCGTGAAGAGGAAGGTTAGCATCCTGCTCGCACGCGAAGAGGAGTGACGCACTACCGCCGCGGGAAGCATCCCGCGGCGGTTTCTGTTATCCATTCTGCGCCCGCAACAGCCTTTCTATGATACGGCGCACCGGCGAGGGAACAGGTAGAAGCCTCGCTTCCTTCGGTAGAACCCAGCGTGTCGCCTCATCATCTGTCACCGCTTCTTCACGCAGAGTACAGCGCATCACATGCAGAGTGACCGAGTAATGCATCACCCCATGCCGGATCACCAGGACAGGCTCGCAGTGCCCCAACTGCAACCCGATGGTTTCCGCCGCCCGCCGAGCGGCTTGCTCCAGAGTTTCTCCGTCCTGCACACGCACTCTGGGAAATCCCCACAGCCCATGCCATAAACGCCCGTCCGTGTGCTTGACCATCAGCCATCGCACGCCCTGCTCTATCACCACACACACATCCTGCACCTTGACGGGATGGCGACGGGTCGGCTTTATCGGAATGCTTGCCTGACGCCCTTCCTGAAAGGCGCGGCATACCCCGGCGAGTGGACATATCAAACAGCGCGGCTCACGAGCGGTACATACCAGCGCGCCCAGGTCCATCAAAGCCTGATTGAACTCGCCGGGTGCGTGCTCAGGAAGGATTTGCCGACAGGCTTCTGTCAGATGCCGGCGGCTGGGGATGCGCGTGATGTCCTGGTCGAAAGCAAGCAGGCGGGCGAGGATACGGTAGCCGTTGGCGTCCAGCGCGGGTTCCGGTTTGCCGCAGGCGATGCTGACCACCGCTCCCGCGGTGTACTCGCCGATGCCGGGTAGCTGCAACAGGGCATCCACTCTACAGGGAACGGTACCGTTATGCCGCCGGCACAGCTGTTGTGCCGCACGGCGCAGGCTGCGAGCGCGGTTGTAGTAGCCCAGCCCCGACCAGTAGCGCAGCACCTCTTCCTCACCGGCTCGCGCCAGGTCGGCAACGGTGGGAAACCTCTGCAGGAACCTTTCCAGATACGGCAAGACGGTTTCTACCTGTGTCTGCTGCAACATGGTGGCGGCTACCAGCAGGTGATAGGGTTCGGGATTTTCCTGCCAGGGCATGGGGCGCGCGTTCACCTTATACCATTCCAGCAGAAGCTGCGGGATGGCTCGAAGCTGCTCTGGTGTCCACATAATGGCTGGCTATCCCCCAAAGATACTGCGCAGATTCAGCCCGCCGTCTCCGCTAATCACGAAGCCGGGGAAGTAGCGGCGCAGGTCGTATTTGTCCAGAATCTGCTGAAGCTCATAGTTCGCCTGCAGGATCTGGGTGTCCACATCGGTAGAAGCAGTGCCCTGCATCTGCGACAGCACCTGCAGCGCGGCGTTGGGGTCGGTCTGCGCCTGTTGCAGAGCCAAATATACTTTGGTCATGTAGGCGACGGTGGATGCCAGCATCTTCCGGTACGCCTCATGCAGGGGCTGACAGGCGGGCGGTGGCTGTTTCGACTCGAACATCTGGCTGAGCTGCGCCCACCTCTGCGAGTAGTCCTGAGGAGCCTGCTGTACCGCGCTCATGCGTTGCTGCATTTCCTGCTCGTCAATGGTTGCCCGCATCGCCATCGCGTTCACGAAGGCGTTGAACGCCGGGGTCAGGTCACGCTGCATCGCCTGACGCTGCGCCTCTATCCTCTGCAAATGTTTCAAGTAGTCGATAATATCATCCGGTGGACGCTTTTGGGGTTCCTGCGGAGGCGGCTGTGCCTCGCCTTCCGCCCGAAGCAGGTTCGTATCGGGCAGCTGGGGAGCGGGCGCCAACAGCACGTTGCCACCGGGCGGCGCACTCGCCTGGCGGTGGGTAATCGGGAAAAGGTGACGTCCCAGCAGGATACCGACGACCAGTATCACCAGCACTCCCGCACCGATGAGAGCTGCCTTGCGATTCATCGTTCCTCACCATCCTTCTGAGTATCCAGACGCAACAGGCAGTCCAAAAGTTCCATGTGCCTCAGTATAGCACCGCTTGACGACGAATGCAAATGGCTGCTGGAGATGTGGAGGAAACCCCCGCACTCCAAGCCCGCGTCACCCCGCACGCTCTGAGTCGTTCGTTTTGTTTGTGGTCGCCGAGCACTTAACGACGCGCAAGGGTATCGGTTGCGCATCTTTGCGCTCTTTCTTCCACGGTGGGGCGCGTTGTCAGCCACACCCCGCTCAGCACCATCGCGGAGCCAATAGCGGTATACACACCGAACGGCTCCTTCAGCCACAACACACCCATCAACGCGCCAAACACCGGTTGCACGAAGATGAACACGCCCATATTGCCCACATGATGGCGCTCCATCAGCACAAACCACACCGCATAGCAAAACGCGCTGTTCACCATGCCCAGATAGAACACCGCTCCCAGCGCGGCAGAAGATGGAACGGCAGGCGAAGCCGCCCAGAACAGGTAAGCCGGTATCGCCAGAGCTAGCGTTGCACCCACGCTTTCCCAGAACAACACCACGATACCGCTGTACCGGCGCGTTAAGCCTCGCGATAGCACCGTTCCCGTGCCTTCCACCAGTACCGACAATGCCACCAGCAAGTTGCCTATCAGGGTACCTCTGTCGTTCAGGGGAGGTATCAACCCACGATTGATAAGCAGATAGGCACCCGCAAAGCCCAGCACCATCCCCCACACCGCCCGCCTGGACATGCCTTCGCGCAGCAACAGCACCGACATCACCGCCATCACCAGCGGTTCTGCAGCCAGCAGCAATGTGGCGTCCACTGCGGTGGTATACTTCAGCCCGACGAATACCAGAATATGCACCAGCCCCAGAGCCAGTGCGCCCAACCCAAGCGCACGAAACAGGTCGGAACGAGGCAATCTCAGTGATACTCGCAGCACAGCGCGAGCAAACAGGGGCAACAGCAACATGGCGATAGCCCACCGCGCCCATGCCAGGGTCACCGATGGAACGCCTCCGCTGATAGCAAACTTCGCCATCGGGTACGCCGCCGCCCACAGCACGTTGATAAAAAACAGCAGCGCGGCGTCAATCAAGGTTTCACCTCAAGAAAATTGCCCCGTTAGCGCGGGGCATCTTCAGTATCCCAAAATATTCCGGAATCGGACGGTCAACCTATGGTGCCGGAGGGGGGACTCGAACCCCCACGCCTGTTCGGCACCCGCTTTTGAGGCGGGCGCGTCTACCATTCCGCCACTCCGGCGTGTAGCACCAGATAGAGTATAACCAGCCTCCCCCAAAATGTCAAGGAGAAGCGAGGGTGTTCGGGAATTGTGGAGAAGTTGGTTGTAGCGCAAGGAGAGAGGCGGTCTTGCTACCCCTTGTCTTACCTCACCCCGTCCCCTCTCCTACGAGGAGAGGGGCGTTCCCCCTTCCCTCGCAGGGAAGGGGGCAAGGGGATTAGGTGATCCTCCATTCAACCACCAATGTGGAACACCCTCAGGAGAGGCGGGGCTGGCACTCGGCGGGGGATTCGCACAGGGGAATCGCCTGTGGGACTGGCGAATGGTGATAAATTGTAAAGAGAGAGGAGGAAGACAAACACGATGGAAGTGGTAGGCATCATTCCTGCGAGGCTGGCAGCGGTGCGCCTGCCGAACAAGCCCTTGCTGGACATCGCGGGCAAGCCCATGATATGGTGGGTGTGGCACAACGCCAAACAGGCGAAAACGCTGAGTGAGGTGATGGTTGCCACGCCTGATGAACAAATCGCCGAGGTCGTGCGGGGCTTCGGCGGCATCGCGGTAATGACCTCGCCCAAACATCGCTCCGGTACCGAGCGATTGGCGGAGGCGGCTCAAAACCTCTCTGCAGATATCATCGTTAACATCCAAGGGGACGAACCGCTGATGCCGCCGGAGAACATCGACGCGGTAGCGCGCCCTCTAGTGGAAGACCCTACCCTGCCGATGAGCAGTCTGATGTGCCCCGCCACCGAGGAAGAGAAGGACAAACCGACGGTGGTGAAAGTGGTGGTCGACTGCAGGGGCAACGCGCTGTACTTTTCGCGCTCACGCATTCCCTATCCGCGCGACCCTGCCGCCCCCGCTATCGTCTACAAGCATCTGGGCATCTACGCTTACCGACGTGATTTCCTGCTTCAGTACGCCGCGATGGAGCCGACCCCGCTGGAGCAGACGGAGATGCTGGAGCAGCTGCGCGTGCTGGAAAACGGCTACCGTATCCGCATGGTGCGCGTCGAGCAGACCTCCATTGGCGTCGACACCGAGGAAGACCTGAACAGGGTGCGCACCATCATCGCGCAACGTCAGGGGGGATAGCCGATGTTGCCTGTGCTGGTGACCGCGGAAGAGATGCGCCAGATGGACCGACGCACCATCGAGGAGTTCGGCATCCCTGGCTTGCTGTTGATGGAGAACGCGGGACTGCAGGTGGTCACACATACGGAGAGGCGGTTGGGCAGCTGGCGGGGCAAGCGCGTGCTGGTGCTGTGCGGCGGCGGCAACAACGGCGGCGACGGTATGGTGGTCGCCCGCCAGGTCGCACAGCGAGGCGCAGAGGTTCAGGTGGTGCTGGTCGCTGACCCTGCGAAAGTGACGGGTGATGCCCTTACCAACCTGCAAATCGTGCAAAAGCTGGGTTTGCCCCTGCATGTTCTGCGCTCTGTGGAGCACCTGCACTCCATCTGGGCAAACCGATGGGACATCGTGGTGGATGCCCTGCTCGGTATCGGCGTCACCGGCGAGGTACGGGGTCTCGTCGGTGAGACGATACGCTTTTTCGGCGAGTGCTCTGTGCCGGTGGTGGCAGTGGACGTGCCTTCGGGCATCGACGCCGACACGGGAGCGGTACGCGGTTGCGCCATGCGCGCCACGCTCACGGTCACTTTCGGCGCGATGAAGGTGGGGGTGGCAGTATACCCGGGCGCAGAGTTCGCTGGCGAAGTGGTGGTAGCTGACATCGGCATCCCAGCGGCAGTGGTGGAACAGGCGGACATTACCCGCCGTCTGATAACGCGGGAGCAGGTGCACCGGTGGCTGCCGGTTCGTCCCGCCGACGCGCACAAAGGACGGTTCGGGCATGTGCTGGTGGTAGGAGGTTCGGTAGGGCTGGCAGGTGCGCCGATGATGGCGGCGGAAGCCGCACTGCGCGTGGGCGCGGGGTTATGTTCGGTGGCGGTTCCCCAGAGCATGTACGCAGCCGCGGCGGGTACTCTGCGCGAGGCGATGGTTCGTCCCCTGCCGAATGCTCCGGAAGGCTGTTTGAGCGCAGAATCCATCGACGCGATATCGCCTCTGCTGGAGCGGGCAAACGTGCTTGCCATCGGGCCGGGCTGGGGCACATATCTCCCTGCTCGCCAGGCGTTGCGCAAGCTGCTGAGCATCGCCGAGGCTCCCTGCGTCATCGACGCCGATGCCCTGAACTGTATCGCGCAAGAGCCAGACATCCTGCCCGAGTCGCCCCCGCCACTGGTGTTCACGCCGCACCCGGGCGAGATGGCGAGGCTGATGAACACCGATACGGCGACCGTGCTGGCGAACCGTCTGGCGATAGCACAGGAGGCGGCACACCGTTTTGGGGCGGTTGTCGTGCTGAAGGGAGCGCGCACTGTCATTGCCACGCCCGAAGGCAGAATCTGGGTGAACCCCACCGGCAATGCAGGCATGGCAACGGGCGGCAGTGGCGACGTGTTGACCGGAGCGATAGCAGGGTTGCTGGCGCAGGGGCTGGATGCGGAGCACGGTGCAACCGCAGGCGTATATATACACGGACTGGCAGGCGACCTTGCCGCGCAGAAGGAGGGAGCGGCAGGCTTGATAGCAGGAGATATTATCCGCTGCCTGCCGGAGGCGATAATGCATATCGAGCAGTCTGGAGGGTGAGAAGATGCTGCGTATTGCATGGCTGACATGTTTGGCATTCATGGCAACGGCGGTCTACGCGCTGCCCGATAAGGTGACGGTGAACGTGCCCAGCGAGGGCAAGTATCTGGTGTGGTTGGAATCGGCGAACGGTCAGACGGTGTTCCTGCCACCGAATGAGAGCACTGGCGGTAAGGTGGAGCTGGACATTGCCTCGCTGAAAAAGCGGTTCGCCGATACCGCGGACAAGACACTGGAAGGTGCGCGCGTCGGCGTGTACGACATGAAGTACGGCAACCTCGCTCTGGTTACCCTGAAGCCCAACGACACCACCGTCACCGTCACCCCTGACCAGTTCCAGTACGCGATGCGCGTGCAGGTGCGTTTGCAAACGCCGGAGGATAAGCCCATCGCCGCCGCCTTCGTGATGCTTACCGATGCCAGCAACACCATCCACACTGCCCTGCTGGAACCGTCTCAAAACGGAATCGTCTCGCTGGAGCGGGTGAAACTGGGCAAGGTAAGCGTGCTGGTGAACTACGGCAACAACCTCACCGCTTCGCAGGAGGCGGAGATCCAAGCCGAACGTGCCGACCCGGTGGTAACCCTGACGATGGTCATCTCCAGCGGCGCACCGGTGCTGGATACCGCACCCACCACGCCTCAGCCGACCTCGCAGGCGCAACCTGCGGCACCCTCTCCGACAAGGGCACCCCGCGCTTTTCCGGTGTGGAACACACTGCTTGGCTTGCTGGTGCTGGCGGGGTTGGTTTACAGCGGTTACCGCATCTGGAAGCGGAAGCAACTCACCCTCCCCGATGCCTTGAAGAAGCTCGGCATCGACGTGGCGCAGGAAGCCGCCGCTCCTCAGCCTGCCCAACCTGTCCAGAAACCGGCGGTGCAGGTTCCCGAAGGTCATTGCCCCTTCTGCGGTCAGCCGGTGGACCCGGTGACGGGAGCGTGTGCATGTTCGGTAGCGCCTGCGGCAGCGGGTGTTGTCGCTCCCACTGCGACCACGGTGGCGACCGGAGTGCCGCGCCTGGTGGGTGCGCGAGGCGCGTACGGGGGGCACATCTTCGAGATTAGCGGCGCGGAAGCCACTATTGGGCGCGAGGTGGGCAACACCATCCACCTGGGCACGGACAACACCGTCAGCCGACGACACGCACGTATTCTCAAGCAGGGCGATGGCTGGGTGATTCGCGACGAAGGCTCCTCCAACGGCACGTGGGTCAACGGCGTGCGTGTGACCGAGCAACCCCTGCGCCCGGGCGACGAGATACAGATTGGCGCAACCTTCTTCCGATGGGAAGTGTAAGCGATGATTGGC
Organism: Bacillota bacterium; assembly: GCA_023511455.1. Taxonomy (NCBI): domain Bacteria; kingdom Bacillati; phylum Bacillota; species Bacillota bacterium. Next base: position 66,810 of record JAIMBJ010000011.1, on the reverse strand, counting down.
AGGCTGCTGCTGGGGTTATTGCTGGGAGGCGCAGGCGGGGTCGTGGGGTTCTCGATACAGGAACCGCTCATCGACCATCAGGCGGTGATGCTCAACCCGGTTGCAGCCGCGCGAGAGACCATCTGGCTGGCGGTCATCTTGGGCGGGTGCTACGGCTTCGCGCTGGGGATGGTGGACAGCCTCACGCGCGGGCTGCCGGGTCAGGCAGTGCGCAAAGGGCTGCTTACCGCGTTCGTCGGTCTGCCCGGCACGACGATTGCCCTGTTCATCGGCAACCTCGTTTACGGCTCTTTGAGTAACCTTCTGGGGAACCCCGCTGGTATGGGCGCATCTCCCACCCCCCTCGGCTTCATCACCGACATTGTGCCCCGTACTGTCGGCTGGATGTTGTTTGGCGCAGGAATCGGCGCAGCCGTCGGGGTGACTACCGGCTCCGCAAAGCGATGGTGGCACAGCACGATAGGCGGCGCTATCGGAGGCGCGTTGGGCGGTATCGCGTTCGAGATATTCACGCTGATATTCGCCCCGCTCTATCTGGCGATGTCGGGTGGTGAACGGGTAGAGGTCGGTGCGCCGGGTCGGGCGGTGGGTTTCCCCGTGCTGGGGGCGAGCATTGGGTTCTTCATTGCGCTGGTTCAGGAGGCGTTGAAAGCGGCGTGGGTGCGCGTGGTGGTGGGTCGTAACGAGGGCAGAGAGTATCCGGTGGACAAACCCGTGTGCATTATCGGACGGGATGAGTACGCCGATATTCCCCTTTTTGGCGACCCTCAAATCGCGCCGCAGCACGCCCGCATCATCAAGCAACAGAACCGCCACCTGATAGAAGACCTCGGCTCGCCGGCGGGTACGCTGCTGAACGGACAGCCGGTACAGCAGGCATGGCTGAAGGATGGGGATACCATCCAGATAGCCTCCATGCGCCTGCAGTTTTTCGAAAAAGCCACACGCTCGCTGGTGCGAGAGGCGATGGAGAGGGTGGAGAAACCCTCCTCGCGCCCGCCCCTGCCTGACTACCTGTGCCCATACTGCGGTGAGCGCAAGGACCCGGTCACAGGGCAATGTGCGTGTAGCGTGTTGCCGGGCGCATCGGCACCGGCGGCGGCTCCTTCGGGGTCGCCATCCACGGCGTCGCCACCATTAACGGCTACCGCAGCGCAGCCCACCATGGGAACGGTTCCCACCCGACTGGTGGTAGTGAATGGTGTAAAGGCGGGCATGGCGTTGCCCCTGCAGGGTAACGTGGTGACCATCGGCAGAGAGCCGGGGCGCGACCTGCAGATCGACTTCGACCCCACCGTCAGCCGCCGGCACGCGCGGCTGGAGAGGCAGGGCACGCAGTGGGTTCTCATCGACGAAGGCTCGCGCAACGGCAGTTTCGTTAACGGGCAGCCTGTGCAACAGCAGTTGATACGGGTGGGCGACGTCTTGCGCTTTGGCAACACGGAAGTGCGGGTGGAGTAGAGGGTACAATGAAGCTGTCTTGCTATGCTGGGGTTTCAGTCCTTGCGGCACGCGACGAGGCGGTTTACCGAACGCGCTCGACACACACCGAATATCAAAGCTGTAGCGGAGTACAATCATGCTGAAAGACGGCAAGAGAGGTTAAGAGCGATGGCTGGGAAAACGGTACAGGTACAGCTCCCCGAGAGCTTGGCCCATGCGTTGGAGCAGATGGTTCACGAGGGCTGGTTCGTTAGTGAAGAGGAAGCTATTCGCGAAGCGCTTCGCGAGTTCGTGTCCAGCAGACTGTGGCAGCTGGCGGAACAGTTCCTTCTCGAGGATATTGAATGGGCAGTGAACCTCAAAACGCAACGAGGCTAATCGTCTGTAATACCGGACCGTTACTGCATCTCTGGCAGATACGCAGGCAGCACCTCCTCAACTACCTTGGCAGGATATGCATTCCTGTAGAAGTGGCTGACGAGTTCAGCTTATTAACAGATGAAACATCTATCGGTATATCTGTGGATACGCTTCGAGCCGAGGGTCATTATGCGAAACAAGCCGAAAAATGGGTAGCAGCACGTTATTTGCATCTCGGCGAAGCGATGGCGATTGCTTTGGCAAGACAGCTGCAGTGTACATGGTTCCTTACCGATGACACCAAAGCGCGGCTGTTTGCTGAAACACTTGGCATAGAAGTGCATGGCTCGCTTGGAGTGGTCATTGCATGTGCTTCACTCGGTTTTATTCAGCCAGAGGAAGCTCATGAAGTGGTTGTTAGACTCTCCAGAGAATCCTCACTATGGGTCTCGGAGAGGGTGTTGGATCGCGCGATCGAAGCACTGAAACAGCTGGAACCATGAGTGAGGTGTTGCTATGTTCACACAAACGGCTTCCAGTCTGATTCGAGACCTGCAGCGCATCGTGGGCGCGGAGGCGGTACTGCACGACCCGTTTGACCTGCTAGTCTACGAGTGCGACGCCTACACGATGGAGAAAGCCCTGCCGCAGGCGGTGGTCTTCCCTACCGAGACCGCGCAGGTGCAGCAGGTGGTGCAACTCTGTAACCGGCTGGGTATTCCCTTTGTGCCGCGCGGGGCTGGCACGGGACTCTCCGGCGGCGCGCTGGCGGTAAAGGGTGGGGTCGTTATCTGCACCAGCCGCATGACTCGCATTCTGGAAGTAGACATCCCCAACCGGCGCATCACCGCACAGGCAGGCGTTATCAACCTGGACCTGACGAAGGCGGTGAAGTCGTACGGCTACCACTATGCGCCCGACCCGTCCAGTCAGGGCGTCAGCACCATCGGCGGTAACGTGGCGGAGAACGCCGGCGGTCCGCACACGCTGAAGTACGGGGTGACGGTCAACCATATCACCGGCTTAGAGGTGGTGCTGCCCGACGGCGAGGTGGTCTGGCTGGGGGGTAAGTACGAGGAACCGCTCGGCTATGACCTGGTGGGGGTATTCACCGGTAGCGAAGGCACTCTGGGCATCCTGACGACCGTGATTGCGAAGCTAACCCCATTGCCTCAGGGCTGGCGCACCCTGCTGGCAGTGTATCCCCGATTGGAGGACGCCTGCCAGACCGTTTCCGACATCATTGCGGCGGGGATGGTGCCTGCCGCGATGGAGATGATCGATCGCACTACGTTGCAGGCGGTAGAAGCGGCGTTCCGCTTCGGCTTTCCCCAGGACGCCGATGCAGTGCTGGTCATCGAGTTAGATGGACTGGAGGCGGGGCTGGACAGGCAGCTGCAGCGCGTGGTGGACATCTGTAACGCGAATCATGCCGAGGAGATACGTTTGGCGCGTGACGAGGACGAGCGCACCCGCCTGTGGGCAGCACGCAAGAAAGCCGTAGGGTCGCTGGGAAGGCTGGCTCCCAGCAACGTCACGCAGGACGCGGTGGTTCCGCGCAGCAAGCTGCCGCAGGTCTTACGTCGCATTCTGGAAATCGGACAGGAATATGGCGTGCGCATCGCCAACGTGTTCCACGCGGGGGACGGCAGCCTGCATCCCATCGTGCTTTTTGACGAACGGGACGCCGAAGAAGTGAGCCGTGTGCGTGCCGCGAACGACGCCATCGTTCGGTTGTGCGTGCAGATGGGCGGCAGCATCACGGGCGAGCATGGCGTGGGCGTGGAAAAGGCACACTATATGCGCCTGCTCTACAGCGACACCGACCTGAAAGCGATGCAGCTGGTGCACGACGCCTTTGACCCACAGGGTCTGTGCAACCCCGACAAGATATTTCCCCGACCGGGTGAGAACGGCTAGAGCCGGATTTGGCAAAGGAGGAGACTGAACATGATGCTCTCTGTCAACGTCTATTCGCGCTGGAAATTCGGTCTGCCAAAGGATGCTTCATTCTTCCCTATCGCCGTTTGGCTGCAGCAACCACGCAACGCGCCCCGCTTCAAGCAGGCAGGTTTCAATCTCTATGTGGGGCTGTGGCAGGGACCTACTGAAGAGCAGCTCTCCACCCTGCGCGATGCAAAAATGCCCGTCATCTGTGAGCAGAATGCCGTGGGCTTGAAGCATCGCGAAGACCCCATCATCGTCGGCTGGATGCACCAGGATGAACCCGATAACGCTCAGCCCGTGACCGACCCCGCTACCGGACGTAAGGGATGGGGTGGTCCAGTGCCACCCGAAAAGGTGGTGGAGTGGTATCGCCAGTTGAAGAGCCGCGACCCCGACCGTCCGGTGTTGCTGAACCTCGGGCAGGGCGTTGCCAACGATAGCTGGGTAGGACGCGGCACCGGCGCGCATCCTGACGATTACTTCACCTACGTGAAAGCAGCGGACATCATCTCATACGATGTATACCCCGTCGCTGGGCTGAACTCGGAGGACCTGCTCTGGTATGTGGCGAAGGGGCTGGAACGCCTGCACCTGTGGATACGCTGGAATGAATCGACCGATGGCAAGAAGATTGTCTGGAACGCGCTGGAGTGCACCCGCATCAGCAACCTCGAGCGCAAGCCCACGCCCCACCACGTGCGGGCGGAGGTGTGGATGTCGCTGATTCACGGCTCACAGGGTATCATCTACTTTGTGCACCAGTTTGAGCCGAACTTCGTGGAGGCTGCCCTGCTCGAGGATCGCGAGATGCTGGAGGCGGTTACCGCCATCAACCGGCAGATTCGCGAGCTCGCGCCGGTGCTCAACAGCCCCACCATCCACGGAGGCGCCGCAGTGCGCTCTTCCTCACCGAATGTTCCGGTGCACTGCATGGTGAAACGCTACCAGGGAGCCACCTACCTGTTTGCCGCAGGCATGCGCAACGCCTCCACCACCGCCGAGTTCACGGTGCAGTCGCTTGCCGAGCGCGCCACTGCCGAAGTGCTGGGCGAGAGCAGGCGTATCGCGGTGCGTCGCGGTCGGTTCGAGGACTCGTTCAAGCCCTACGAAGTGCATCTGTATCGAATTCGGTGAAAAAAACAGGCAATTTGCTGGTTTCATCTATTGACAAACCATGCAGAACAGGTTATAATGGAGATGCATTAACCGATTAACGGTATATGAAGATGAAGCGCGAGCGAGTCACCATAGCCGACGTGGCGAGAAGGGCGGGCGTGTCCAAAGTCACGGTCTCGTACGTGATTAACGGACGCGAGGGCAAAGTGCGCATCAGTGACGAGACACGCCGGCGCATTTGGGAAGCCATACGCGACCTGGGCTATCGCCCCAATGCGGTTGCTCGGGCGTTGACGCAGAGGCGTACCCACACTATCGGCGTGGTGATGCAGTACGCCGCCATCTTCGGCGGATGGTCCGGTTTCATTCTGGAGCTTCTGCATGGCGCGTCGCACGAAGCCATCGAAAAACAGTATGACCTGATGATGTATACCGGCGCACATGGCGACGACGCCGAGCACGAAGCAAACGCGGTGATGGATGGTCGCATCGACGGCGCACTGCTCCTGCGTGATATCGATGACCCGCTATCCGATATTCTGGCAGACAGTGGCTTCCCGCATGTGCTCATCTTCACCCGTGCCCGCCGTCCCGATGTGTACTACGTGGACTGTGATAACGTCCAGGGCGGGTATATTGCCACCAAGCATCTGCTGGAGCTGGGGCACCGGGCTATCGTGCACCTGCGCGGCAGCTCACGTTCGGCTCCTGCGCTGGACCGCTGGCACGGCTACGTGCGGGCAATGCGTGAGGCAGGCATCGAACCTGAAGAGCAATGGGTCATCGAAATGCCCGGTCCGATGTCGGATGCCAGACCGCTGTTAGAACTGATGCGCTCTCGCGGCAGACCCACCGCTATCTTCGCATGGAGTGACGACGTGGCGATACGCGCCATGCAGGTGCTACGCGAACTGGAGCTGCGCATCCCTGAAGACGTGGCGGTCGTCGGCTACGACTCCACCGAGGTCTGTAATCACACCGACCCACCGCTGACCAGCGTGCGCCAGCCCATCTATGAGATGGCACGCGAAGGGGTGAAAACGCTGGTGCGCCTGATAGAGGGCGAGCGCCCGCACCGTTTCGCGCGCATCTTTGAACCTGTGCTGGATATCCGCCGTTCCTGTGGTGCTGTTTCCCTGTAAAATGCTGCAACGGGAACGGTAGCTTTTAAAAATACGCTGAAACGGTTAATGCATCACAAGGGGGAGAGCCATGAACATGAAAAAGGAAATCAGTCCGCCCGTGGCGATTGCGGTCATCGTCGTCGTGGTCATCGCGCTCATCGTGGGCTACGTGGCGATGACCGGCGGTTTCAGCCGCGGCATCAAAACGGCGCAGGAAGCGGGCGCAGGCCCGCCCATGTACCCGGGAGTGATTCCCGGTCAGAATAACGCTCCCGTTGCCCCCATCACACCGGGCGGGCAGGGACGGTAAAAAGGGCATCATATCATCACAAAGGAGGTCGAACACACATGAAACACAACCGGGCTTTTACGCTCATCGAGCTGCTGGTGGTTATCGCGATTATCGCGATACTGGCAGCCATCCTGTTCCCCGTGTTCTCGCAGGCGCGAGAAGGAGCAAGGGTCTCGTCCTGTCTGTCCAATATGAAGCAGATTGGTCTCGCCATCCGTATGTACACGCAGGACTACGATGAAGTGCTTCCCATGCGCCGCACCTGCCCGGGCAACTGGTGTGCTCAGGGCTGTGACGCCAACTGGAAGCACATGCTCCACCCCTACGTGAAGAACTGGGACCTGTTCAAGTGCCCCACCAACCCATTGAAGAACACACTGGACGACACCAGCGGTGACCTGGACGGCAACGGCACCGTGGACTGCGAGGTCTATCCTCCTACCGTTCAGAAGACCTTCCGCAGCTACTTCCTGTACCACGCCTTCTTCAAGTCGGGTTCTCCCGTAGGCTCCGGTGACTGGTGGGCGGGCTTTAACTACGCAGAGGTCAACTTCCCCTATCCAGCCAACACGCTCATCGTAGGCGAGCATAAGGACGTGTGGCCCGACTACGGTCCCTGGATGGCGTTTGACCCCAACTGGGGCGCCGCCGGCTCGAACTTCGGCGCAAGGCACCGAGGCAGCGACCGGGCCATCAACCTGACCTACCTGGACGGTCACGCCAAGTGGACCACCTGGGATGCCGTCTGCACGCACGACAACCCCGACGGCACCAATAAGTGGGGCTACGCCAAGGATGCCAACGGGCGTGTGATTATCGGCAATATGGACCTGACGTGGCTGGATACCATGTGCAGCACTTTCCGTCAGGCGGTTGCTAACGGACAGGTGCGCTAAGCACCCTCCTCGGGCGGAGGCATCGACCTCCGCCCCTTTTCCTCTCTCTGAAGGAGCTGAGCGGTGAACACACAGCAGTTACTGAACGAGGTACAGCAGCGCGCATGGCGATTCTTCTGGAATGAGTCCCATCCGGACACCGGTTTGACCAAAGACCGCGCGAACAACTTCTCCCAAGACGATTACACCGTCTCCAGCATCGCCAGCACCGGCTACGCGCTGGCAGCATATGTGGTGGCGGTGCAGCGCGGCTGGCTGGAACGCAAGCGGGCGGAACAACGCACCCTGACCACACTGCGCTTTGTGCTGAACGACATGTTCCACTTCCACGGCTGGCTGTATCACTTCGTGGACTGGCGCGACGGCAAGCGCGTGTGGAACTGTGAGGTTTCCACTATCGACACTGCGCTGTTTCTGGCAGGGGCGTTGGTGGCAGCAGAGTTCTTCAAGGGAGAAGTTGCCAGACTGGTGGACAGATTCTACCGGAGGCTCGATTTCGAAGCGATGCGCACCGACGGCGGCAGCAAACCCGATGAGATGCGCTTTACACACGGCTGGCGCCCCGAAGAGGGCTTCTTGAAAAACCGCTGGGACTACTACTGCGAGCACATCATCCTGTATGTTCTGGCGCTGGGAGCGCCGCACCAGAAACTACCCGAGGCAATCTGGAAAGCGTGGGAACGACCCGTGATGAAGTACCGGCAACGGTTTCCCCACCTGCTTGGCGGACCGCTGTTCGTGCATCAAATGTCACATCACTACATCGACCTGCGCGACCGGCGCGACGCACTGGGCTGGGATTACTGGGTGAGCTCGGTTCATGCCACGCTGGCGAACCGGCAGTATTGTATCGACCAACAGCACCGGTTCCGCACCTTCAGTGAGGATATCTGGGGCATCACCGCTTCGGATGGACCGGACGGCTATCGCGGCTACGCGCCTTTCGGTATGGGAGACCCCACAGACGGCACGGTGGCTCCTACCGCTCCCATCGGTTCTATCATCTTCACCCATAAAGAATCTTTGCACGCAATGCAGGCGATGTACGACAGATATCGCTCCAGAATCTGGGGACGCTACGGATTTAGCAACGCCTTCAACGTGGACAGGGACTGGTGGGACAAGGATGTCATCGGTATCGACCTGGGAATGGCGTTGCTGGCGATAGAGAACTACCGTACCGGTAGTGTGTGGAAGATGTTTCTGCGTCGCGCGGAAATACAGCGAGGACTGCAGCGTGCCGGACTGCGGGTCACGAAGGAGCCAGAACCTCGTCCTCTGCGAAAACAAACATAAACGAGTGAAGCGTCCTGAAGTTCACCCTGTAACTCACCTCCTGCATCCCTGTTCTACCACATTCGCCCGAATCATGGGCAGGGAGAAAAACGCTCCGGAGCGAATATGGCACACGAAGGCGTGCAATCAGGGAGGTTTGGAGCATGGATAAGGTACGTTTGGGCATTATTGGGGTGGGAGGCATGGGTTCCGCCCACGCGAAGATGGTACAGGAAGTGGAAGAGGTGCAGTTGACGGCGGTTGCCGATGTGGACCCGGACGTCGCGAAGAATGTCGGCGAGCAGTACAACGTGCCTTTCTTTACCGATTACCGGCAGTGCATTGACAGCGGGCTGGTAGAGGCGGTGCTTGTGGCTACGCCGCATCCGGTGCATCCTGAAGTGGCGGAATACGCTTTCAGCAAGGGGTTGCACGTGTTGACCGAGAAGCCGATGGCGATTAATCCGGTAGAAGCCGACCGTATGCTAGAAGCTGCCAGACGTGCGGGCAAAGTGTTCGCCATCATGTTCCAGATGCGCACCGAACAAGCCTATCGCGTCGCCCGCAAGGCGATACAGGACGGTGTGATTGGAGACCTCATGCGCACCGAAATGGTCGCCGCTTACTACCGCAATCAGGCGTACTACGACTCGGCGGAGTGGCGAGCGACATGGGTCGGCGAGGGTGGTGGTGTGCTGGTGAACCAGGCGCCTCATGCACTGGACATGTTCTGCTGGCTGGCAGGGCTACCAGCGAAGGTCACGGCGTCCACGCGCACGCGCCTGCATGAGATCGAGGTAGAAGATGAGGCATTCGCCGTGCTGGAGTACGCCAACGGCGCGCACGGTTACCTGTATACCACCACCAACGAGGCTCCGGGCACCACGCGCTTTGAAATCGCTGGCGACAAGGGCAAGGTGGTGTATCAGGACGGACAGGTTACCATCCGGCGAGTCGTGCCGCCCATCCGCGAGTTTACCTTCACCGCGACCGATATGTGGTCGGGACCGCAGGTAGAGCCGGTAGAGGTGCAGGTAGAAGAGATGCCCGCCGGTCATGCGCAGATTACTCGCAACTTCGCACGGGCTATCCTCTATGGTGAACCGCTGATCGCGCCCGGAGAGGAAGGTATCTGGTGTGTGGAGCTTGCCAGCGCCATCATCCTTTCCAGCAAGCGGGGTAAGACGGTCACTCTGCCGGTAGACCGTGCCGAGTACGATGCCCTGCTCCGGGAGCTGAAAGCCAGCTCCAAACCCAAGAGCAGAGTGCTTGGTCAACGGGTATCCGACCCGAACATCGTCAGGTAGTGGTCTTCATGCAACGGGTGCGCTTTGGCGTCATTGGGGTGGGTGGTATGGGTGTGGCGCATGCCACCCTTGTCCAGCGTATCGAAGAGACCGAGCTCACCGCGGTCTGCTCCGCTTCGGCAGAACGCACCCGGCAGGTGGCACAACAGTTTGGCGTACCCGGCTTTACCGACTATCGGCAACTGCTGGGCAGTGGGCTGGTAGACGCGGTGCTTATCGCCACACCGCACCCGTTGCACGCGGAAATCGCCGAGTGCGCCTTCGAACACGGCGTGCATGTGCTCTGCGAAAAACCACTGGCGGTCAGTACTTCCGAAGGTCGCCGTATGGTGGAGTCGGCGCGTCAGCGCGGATGCCTGCTCGGTGCCATGCTGCAGATGCGCACCGAAAGGCACTATCGCATCGCGAGGCAAGCGGTGGAAGAGGGTATCGTGGGCAACCTGTTGCGAGCGCACACCATCGCCACCTGGTGCCGCAATGAGGCATATTACCGCTCAGCTGCATGGCGGGGCACGTGGGCAGGGGAAGGCGGAGGGGTGCTGATGAATCAAGCACCGCACCATCTGGATATCTTCTGCTGGCTGGCGGGAATGCCGTGCCGGGTGAACGCACAGATACGCACCCGTTACCACCAGATAGAGGTGGAAGATGAGGCATTCGCCCTGCTGGAGTACCCGAACGGAGCGCATGGCTACCTCTACGTGAATGTGAACGAGGTACCCCCTACCCGCTACTTTGAAATCGTCGGTGAGGCAGGCAAGGTGGTGATCGACGGCGAGCAGGTGACGGTCACGCGCATTGTTCCTCCCATCCCGCAATATATGCATGAGGCACAGGATATGTGGGAGCTCCCCGCAGCGCAACCTGTCGCTACCGAGTTGCCGGAAGCGGTTACCGGGCACGAAGCGGTCATCCGCAACTTCGCGCGGGTGCTGACGGGAACAGAACATCGTCTGATCGCCCCGGGAGAGGAGGCTTTGCGGAGCCTTGAGCTGGCAAACGCTATCATTCTCTCCGCAAAGAGAGAGAAGCCGGTGTCCCTGCCTCTAGATGGCGAGGAATACGACTCACTCCTTGCCGAGCTGCGCTCCGCCTCGCAGGCGAAGCCGGTGGCGCAAGAGATACGCCGCACCGACCCCAATATCGCCAGAGCCGTCTGCCTGGAGCAAAGCGTGCAGGAATGAGCAACGATACGCCTGTTGTCGTGCACATGGAAAATATCTGCAAGCGGTTTGGAGCGGTGCAGGCGAACAACCACATCACCGTCTCCGTCCGACAGGGCACTATCCATGCGATTGTGGGCGAAAACGGCGCGGGCAAAACCACCCTGATGAACATCCTGTACGGCGTCTTCCCACCGGATAGCGGCACGGTGTACCTGTATGCACAACCTGTGCGCTTCCGTTCGCCTGCGGAGGCATTGCAGGCAGGCGTGGGCATGGTCAGCCAGCACTATGCGCTCATCCCCCGACTGAGTGTGCTGGAGAACCTGATGCTCAGCGGCGAAGGAGCCTTGTTTTCTCGCCTGCCTCGCTCACAGGTGCGGGCGCGGGCGAAGGAGCTGGCTGAGGTCATTGGGCTGCAGGCGGACTGGGATGCTCCCGCAGGCTCACTATCGGTATCGCAGCAGCAGAAGGTGGAGATACTGAAGCTGCTGTTGCGCGACGCGCGCGTGCTTGTCTTCGATGAGCCAACCGCTGTTTTGCCTCCTGCCGACGCTGAGGCGTTCTTCGCGCTGTTGCACCGTTTCGCCGAGGAGGGACGCACGGTGCTGCTGGTCACGCACAAGCTGCAGGAGGTTCTGGAACATGCGGACGAGGTGACCGTATTGCGGGCTGGCGAGGTAGTTGCCACCATGACGGTGCGTGAAAAGCCGGGTGCGCCGCCGCAGGTCGACGCCCGCACGCTGGCAAGGCTCATCGTCGGCGAGGAGGGGGTGTTGCCCGAGGAAGAGATGCTGCAGGGCAAAAGGCTGAGCGACCAGCCTCGCTTGCGGGTAGAGGGGCTAACCGTGCCTCCCGTGCGCAGTCGGGCAGGGCTGAAAGGTGTCTCTTTGCAGGTCTACCCGGGCGAGGTGTTCGGTATCGCTGGCGTAGATGGTAGCGGTCAGGCTGAACTCATCGATGCCCTGATGGGGCTGGTATCCCCAACACAGGGGCGCATCTGGCTGGACGGTGAAGACATCACACACGCGCCTCCTGCCGTGCGCCTGCACAAAGGCGTACGCTACATCGCCGAGGACCGCCATCTGCGCGGGGCGATTCTGGAATGGTCGGTCGCAGAGAACGCGGCGCTGGGTCTTCAGCGAGAGGGCAGGTTCGGTTCGAGGTTTTCCCTGTCGTTTGCGCGCATGAAAGAGTTCGCTCAGAAGATTATCCACAGGTTCGCGGTGCGCGCGCCTGCCGCCGATGCGCCGTTCTCCGCCCTGTCCGGAGGCAACCAGCAGAAGGTGGTGGTCGGACGTGCGCTGATGGAACCCCCTGCCCTGCTCATCGCGGGACAACCGACGCGGGGACTGGATGCCGCCAGCACGCGAGCCGTTCACCATGCCATCCGCGACGCCTGTGGACAGGGAGCCTGCGCACTGGTGGTGTCGTTTGACCTGGACGAACTGCTTACCCTGTGTGACCGCGTGGGCGTGCTTTTTGATGGGCGCATGGTGGACGTGGTGGAAGGCGAGCGCAAACGGCGCGAGGAGATTGGCGCGTTGATGGTCGGCGCGGTCAAAGGAGGGGGCGCATGAGAACCGCGTGGCGCGCCGTTGTGCTCCCCGCCGTTGTGTTTGTGGTAGCGGTCATCGTCGCGGCGGTGGTCATCGCGCTGTCAGGCAGTCCTCCCCTACCCGCGCTGGCCGCATGGTGGGAAGGCGCGGTGTCTGCCCCGGGCGCTCTGCCCGAAAGCCTGCTGAACACCACTCCACTACTGTTTACCGGTCTGGCGGTGGCGGTCGGACTGCTGGCGGGACAGTTCAACATCGGCGTCGAGGGGCAACTGCTGGTAGGCGCGCTGGCGTCGGCATGGGTGGGGTTTGCGATATCGGGTCTGCCTGCGCCTTTGCATGTGGTGCTGGCGTTGCTGGCTGGCGCGCTGGCGGGCGCAATCTGGGGCTGGATACCGGGCATCCTGAAGGCGTGGCGAGGCGCGCACGAAGTCATCACCACCATCATGATGAACTACATTGCGATTTATCTCACGCAGTATCTGGTCACCAGGGTCTGGAAAGACCCCAATTCCATGTCGCCGCAGACACCTGAAGTGTTGCCCTCGGCGTGGCTGCCCACCCTGGTAGAAGGCACCCGGCTCAGTGTTGGACTGCTGATAGCGCTGGCGACCGCGCTGATACTGTGGTATTTGCTGAAGCGTACGGTGTGGGGCTATGAACTGCGGGCGGTGGGGGCAAACCCCGAGGCGGCGCGAGCGGCTGGCATCCAGGTCTCGCGCGTGATATGGACAAGCATGGCAATCAGCGGGGCGATAGGCGGTCTAGCGGGAGCGGTCGAGGTGCTGGGCGTGCACCATCGCTATTACGACCAGTTCTCGCCCGGCTACGGCTTCGACGGGATTGCGGTCGCCCTGCTGGGCAATAACCATCCGCTGGGTGCGGTGCTTGCTGCTTTTGTCTTTGGCGCGATGAAGAACGGCGCGGTGTATATGCAGTCGGTAACCGTTCCCGCCGTGCCCCGAGAGATTACCACCGTGGTGCAGGCGGTAATTATCTTCTTTCTGGCGGCGATGCGCTTCCGGCAGAGGAGTAGCTGATGGGCGAGGTGTTCGATATCGAACTGTTTCGCAGTGCGCTTCGGCTGGCAACCCCGCTTGCGCTGGCAGCGATGGGTGGCATCCTGTCCGAACGCAGCGGCGTGGTCAACATCGGCCTCGAGGGGCAGATGTTGATGGGCGCGTTCGTGGGCTGGGCAGCAGCGGTTGCACTGGGTAACGGCTGGCTGGGCGTGCTGTGCGGTATGCTGGCTGGTGCGCTACTGGGCTTTTTGCACGCCCTGCTCACCCAGAGGTTCCGCGCCAACCACGTGGTGGGCGGTATGGCGGTGAATCTCCTTGCAGCGGGGTTGACCGTGTTTCTGTTGCGCCGCTTCTTCGCCATGCCTCCGGGCGCAAGTGGTGTGCCCGAATGGAGTCTGCAATGGCTCCAGCCGATACCACTGCTGGGCGGCTTGCTATCCCGTCAAAGCCCGTTTGTGGTGCTGATGCTCGTCCTGCCGTTCGTGTTACACGGTTTGCTCTACCACACCATGTGGGGACTGCGCGTGCGAGCGGCGGGCGAAAGCGCACGCAAGAGCCGACTGGCAGGCATCGATGTCGCCGCCATCCGATACCGTTGCGTGATGTGGAGCGGTGCGCTGGCGGCGCTGGCGGGCACTTACCTCTCTTTGAGCCAGCTGAACGTCTTCACCGAAGGCATGAGCGCAGGTAAAGGCTTCATTGCACTGGCAGCGGTCATCTTCGGTAGATGGACTCCGCTGGGTGCTACCGCTGCCGCGCTGGGCTTCGGCTTTCTGGATGCACTGCAACAGCGATTGCAGGGCGAAACGCTGTTCGGGGTGCGCGTCCCTTCGGAAGTGCTGCTCTCCCTGCCCTACCTGCTCACCATCATCGCTTTAGCGGGACTGGTTGGTCGTTCCACCCCGCCGGAGGATTTGGGCAAGCAGGAAGAAGGAGAGTAACCGTCTTCCGTTGCCGAAACTACATGATTTGCACGTCGTGACTGCCGCGCTGCACTTCACCGATTAACGCCGCCTCCTCGCCCTGCACCTGCAGGAACTCCACCAGCGCGAGGCTCTGCTCGCGCGGCACAATCACCACCATGCCGATGCCCATGTTGAACGTGCGGAACATCTCGGGGTCGGGCACGTTGCCCTTCTCCTGAATCAGTCGGAAGATGAACGGCACCTCCCACGAACGGCGGTCGATAATCACCCGGCAGTCGCTGGGAAGCACGCGCGGGATATTATCATAGAAACCGCCGCCGGTGATGTGTGCCATCGCGTGGATGTCAAACTGTTGCAACGCCGCCGTGATGGGGCGCAGGTAGCATCGGTGCGGGCGTAACAGCTCCTCACCCAGCGAGGTTCCCAGCTCGGGCACATAACTATCCACGCGCATACCCGCCAGTTCGAACAGCACATACCGTGCCAGCGAGTAGCCGTTGGTGTGCAAGCCGTTCGAAGCCAGTCCAATCACGGCATCGCCGGGCTGCACGCGGCTACCGTCGATAATGGCATCCCGTTCGACAATACCCACAATCGTTCCGGCGAGGTCGTACTCCCCGTCCGCATACATGCCGGGCATCTCGGCGGTCTCACCGCCCAGCAGGGCACAGCCTGCTTCCTGACACGCCTCGGACAACCCCTTCGCGACCTCCACCAGCACCTCCGGCTGCAGTTTGCCGGTAGCGAAGTAGTCCAGAAAGAAAAGCGGTTGCGCCCCCTGCACGAGGATATCGTTCACACAATGGTTCACCAGGTCATGCCCGACGGTGTCATGACGTCCCATCATGAACGCCACCTTCAGCTTGGTGCCCACGCCATCCACGCTGGAAACCAGTACCGGTTGGCGGTAGCGGCTGATGTCCAGCTGAAACATCCCACCAAATGCGCCTACATCTGCCAGCACCTGCGGCGTTTGGGTGGCGCGAATCAGTTCCTTCATGCGCAGCAGTGCAGCATGTGCGGCGTCGATATCCACACCTGCCTGGCGGTAAGTCACCGGTTCCTCTGGCATCTCTATCGCCTCCCTGCAAATCGCTACGGGCACATTATAACCGCTGAAGCACGAGGCGTCAAATGGCGACGGGCAGGACATTGCCGGCTCTATGAGAGAAAGTAATGTCGAGGAGGTTACAGAACATGGCACTGTGTCAACTGCGCTTTTTCAGCCAGTCGCTGGGGAAAGCATCGGAGATGGTGGTCGTACTGCCGGACAGCGGCGAAGGACCTTTTCCAGTGCTTTACCTGTTGCACGGGTTATCCGACGATGCTTCTATCTGGCTTCGTCGCAGTCGGATTGAGTGGTATGTGCGCGACTTGCCATTGATTGTGGTGATGCCCGACGGGGGGAGAGGCTGGTACACCAACGCGGTGAACGGTGATTCCTGCGAGGACCATATCATGAAGGACGTGGTGGGACAAACGGAGCGGCTTTTCCCTGCCGCCCGAGACCGCCAGCACCGCGCCATCGCGGGGCTATCGATGGGTGGCTATGGCGCGATGAGCCTTGCCCTGCATCACCCCGAGAGTTTCGTCGCGGCTGCCAGTCTCTCGGGAGCAGTCGCCGTTGGACACAAGCCCATCACCGATGAGATGCCGCCAGACTTCAAGCGCATCTTCGGAGAGAACCCGCAGGGCTCCGACAAAGACCTTTTTGCGCTAATAGAGAAGGTGGACAGGTCACAGCTGCCCAAACTGTGGCTGGACTGCGGGGTAGAAGACTTTCTGATTGAGGACAATCGCGCCTTCCATGCACATCTGGAGTCACTGGGCATCCCGCATGTCTACCACGAGTTTCCGGGCGCGCACACGTGGGACTACTGGGACGAACATATTCAGCAGGTGTTACAGTTCGTGATGGAAGCGATGGGACAGTGAACCTTCCGCCGATATCGTCAGACGTTCGGCAGGAGCTGCTGGACATCACCTCCGGCGTAGAGGGGTGGTTGACCGCTGAAGAGGGCGAACTGCTGTACCGACTGGCGCGGGCTTGCACCGGCGAAGGAGTGATTGTGGAAATAGGCTCCTTCAAGGGCAAGTCCACCATCTGGCTGGCAAAGGGGTCGCTGGCAGGGGCACGAACCCGAGTGGTGGCTATCGACCCGCACACCGGCTCGACGGAACACCGGCACGGCGGCGCGCCGGTGTGGACGTATGACGAATTTCTGGCTAATCTGCGTCGGGCGGGGGTGGAAGCGGTGGTAGAACCCATCGTGGCTACCTCGGCCGAAGCGGCGGCATACTTCGACCAGCCGGTGGAACTGCTCTTCATCGATGGCGACCACCGCTACGAGATGGTGCGTCAGGATTTCGACCTGTGGTTCCCCAAACTGATGGAGCGCGGCTACCTGTTGATGCACGATACCATCCGGTGGGCAGGCCCCCGCCGGGTGGCACGGGAGTCGATCTACCGGTCGGAGAGCTTCCGACACGTGGGCTTTGTCCATTCCATCACTTTCGGGCAGAAGGTGACGCGGAACGCCCCCGCCGACCGCTGGCGCAACCGCTACCTGCTGCTGTTGCACACCGTGTATGACCGTTTGAGCTATGTTCCTGTTCCCTCAGCCCTCAAACGGTTAGCGAAGGCGGTCTTCGCGCGGTTGCAGGGGTGAGGCGGTGCCGACCTTTTATGCCTCACAGGGGGTATAACATAACGTCGCAGTGAAGCCGATATTTCACCGGGCAATGGGAGGCTTGAATAAGGTAGGAGTTGCGCCGTTGAAAGACTGTTCAGAAGCTTGCGGTATAAAGCATCGTAATGTGTCATTCTGAGCAAAGCGAAGAATCTCTTTTGAGGCTCTGAGATGCTTCGTTGACGCTCAGCATGACAGGAAGTTGTCTTTGCAGTTGGTGAAAAAGCATGACCTGCTACGTGTCCACCGCAACTGCGTAACTCCTATTAAAAAAAGTTGCGAGGTGACTGATGGGTTTCGACGTTTTCGGTATGTGCAATGCACTGGTAGACCTGCAGGCGCAGGCGGATGAGGCGTTGCTGGCGCAGCTGGCACTGGAGAAAGGAGGCATGTTCCTGATTGACGAGATGCAACGTCAGGAACTGCTGCAACGCCTATCGGGTCGGGTCATCCATTCGGAAGCGGGCGGTTCCGGCGCGAACACGATGATAGGGGTCGCGCTGCTGGGCGGCACGGCATGCTACACCAGTAAGGTCGCCGATGATGAGTATGGCGCGATTTACCGACGCAGTCTCAGCAACAAGGGGGTCAAGCCCAATCTTGCCGTCGGTGCGGGTAGCACAGGCGTATCCTTCATCCTGCTGACACCCGATGCTCAGCGCACCATGTGTACCTATCTGGGAGCCAGTCAGCTGCTGCGTCCCGAAGAGGTGAACATCGACGACCTGCGCCAGAGCCGTTATCTGTACATCACGGGTTACATGTGGGACACGGAAACCCAGAAGCAATCGGTGCTGCACGCCATGCACGAAGCCAACCGCGCGGGGGTGCGCGTGGTATTCAGCCTGTCGGACATCTTCTGCGTGCGCCGGCACAAAGCCGACTTTCAGCACCTGCTGGAGCAACACGTGGACGTGCTGATTGGCAACGCCGCAGAGGCGCAGGAGCTGAGCGACACCGACAACCCACACGACGCCGCGCGTCGACTGGCACAATATTGCGACGTCGCCGTGGTCACGATGGATAGCCGCGGCGCACTGATTCGACAGGGAAGCACGGCGGATGAGATCCCGGCGTTCCGCGTGCAGGCGGTAGACGCTACCGGCGCGGGCGACATGTACGCAGCGGGACTGCTGTATGGGTTGTGCCAGGGCTGGGCGCTGGACGTCGCAGGCAGGCTGGCGGCATACACGGCGGCGCAGGTGGTCACCAAGCTCGGCGCACGGCTGGACAGCATCGAGATACCATCGCACCTGCTTCCCTAGCGCGACTGTACGTGCTATAATGCAGGCAGAACGGTGCTGTCAGGTTCTGAAGGGATTTACCACAGCAGTGTGCTGGAAGGGTTGTGGCTGAAAGTAGAGTGGCTGTGGCAACAGCCAGAACCAGGCTTACTGGATATCATGCGAAAGTGGGAAATGCTCCCTGAACAAGACCCCGGAAGGAGATGAACATGCAAGAGCGACTGAGGGAGGTTCGGGTTACCGACTTCGGTGCCGTTCCTGACGACGGTAAGGACGATACGCAGGCAATCCTCGCCGCACTGGAAGAGTGCAAGCGGCGCGCCCCCTGTGTACTCGTTTTCCCCAAAGGACGGTATGACGTACACGCAGGCAGTAATCGGCGCAACCAGTGGGTGCTGTTCCCCGTGAGCGGCATCAACGGGCTGACGGTGGACGGCAAAGGCTCCACATTAATGGTTCACGGCATCACGGGACTGTTCTGGTTCGAAAAGTGCGATGACCTGACGCTGAGGAACCTGACGGTGGATTGCGCCCGCCCCGCCTTCTCGCAGGGAAAGGTCATCGCGGTGGACGGCAACCGATTCGACGTGGAGATACCGGCGGAGTATCCCGTCAAGGGCGGTGAGCCGGTCGGCGCATATATGGACTATGACCCCCAGACGCGCCTGCCGCTGCGCCACGGGCTGGACGAGTACGGCACCGTAGAGCGCACGGAGTTGATTCGTCCACAGGTGCTGCGCGTTCACCTGAGGCAACCTGCTCGCGTCAAGCCGGGCGTGCTGGTGGTGCTGCGCCATCAGGTGTACAGCTACAACGCCTTCGTGTGCGACCGTTGCACCGACGTGCGGGTGCAGGATGTCACCATCCACACGATACCGGGCATGGGGCTGGTGGCGACTGTCTGCACCAACTCACGGTCGAGCGGATGCGCGTCGTCCCAAAGCCGGGTTCCGGGCGCATCATGTCCACCACTGCCGATGCCACGCACTTCGGCGGCTGCAAGGGAACGATTCGCCTGAGCGACTGCCTGTTCGAGGCGATGGGCGACGACGGGGTAAACATCAAGTCCGGACTGTATCTGACGCTATTGCGCCGGCTCAATGCGAATACCATTGAGGCAAGGCACAATCTGCGCATGATGGATACCCCCGACCCGGGCGACGTGATGGAGATTTCGCATGTAGACGACCTGTTACCCTACGCCAAAGCCACCGTCAAGCGGGTGCAGGTGCTGGAGGACAGTGTGGTGCGCGTGGTCTTCGAGTCTGCCCTGCCCGCCGGGCTGCGCACGGGCGATGTGTTCGGCAATGCCACTCGCGTTCCCAAAGTGCGAATCAGTGACTGCGAAGTGCGCAATAACCGTGCGCGGGGAATGCTGATTCAGACGCGCGACGTGGTGATCGAAAACTGTCGTTTCCGCGGCTGCTCGAGCGCTGGCATCATCGTTCTAACGGAAGTGGCGCACTTTTTCGAGTCCATCGGCACGCGCGATGTGACGGTGCGCAATTGCCTGTTTGAGGGGGTGAACTACGGCGCGGCGATAGTGCCCGGCGCGCTGTGCGCGATGGCGTGGATGAAAGACTTTACCTACCCGCCCAAACCCGGCATCCACCGTAACGTGACCTTTGAAGAGAATACCATCCGGCAGACCGATAACTCCGCTATCTTCGTGGCTGGCGTGGACGGCATCACCCTGCGCAACAACCGCATCGAGCGTGCCTGCG
Source organism: Bacillota bacterium (assembly GCA_023511455.1). NCBI lineage: Bacteria > Bacillati > Bacillota > Bacillota bacterium. Next base: position 46,725 of record JAIMBJ010000011.1, on the reverse strand, counting down.
ACCGTCCCACCGAGGACACTGGCAGATACGCCATCTACGTGATGAGCAGCCGAAACGTGCGCCTGCAGGACAACCGCATCGCTGCGCCGCAGGGAGCAGGGTTCAAAGAAGCGGTCGGCTGGGGAGCGGGGGTGGAGAGGTAGTCTTCGAATGCTTTCATGAACCGCTGCTGCACTTCAGCGGTTATAGCAAGATACCCTCTTCCAGCGCAGTGCGCTTCTGGGTTGCACCAGCACGGTTCCTGTCTGTACAATAAAAGGCGTCATGGAGGTGGTACAGTGCAGGACGCAGTGAATCAGGCGAACGTGCTTGTTCAGGCGCTGCCGTACATGCAACGCTACAGTGGCAGGACCTTTGTGGTGAAGTACGGCGGCGCGGCGATGGTGGATGAACGTCTCAAGGCGCAGGTGATGCAGGACATCGTGCTGCTGCGCACGGTGGGTATCAAACCGGTGCTGGTGCACGGTGGTGGCAAAGAGGTCAGCGAGGTGATGCAGCGCATGGGCTTGCAGCCGCGCTTTGCAGGCGGGCTGCGTGTGACCGACGCCCAGACGATGGAGATTGTGGAGATGGTGCTGGCGGGTACCACCAACAAGGGCATCGTGTCGCTCATCCACCGTGCGGGCGGTAAAGCGGTGGGGCTGAGCGGCAAGGATGGCAACCTGTTAGTAGCACGCAAGCTGACCCCGGGCGGCAACGACATCGGTTACGTGGGCGAGGTAACGCAGGTGAACGCGGAGGTCATCGAGGTGCTTGCCGCCGCCGGATACATTCCCGTCATCTCCTCCGTTGCCATCGGCGAGGATGGCAAGAGCTACAACGTCAACGCCGACCACGCTGCCGGAGCCATCGCGGCCGCGCTATGTGCGGAGAAGCTGATTGTGCTGACAGACGTGCCCGGCGTGCTGGCAAACCTGAACGACCCGACCTCGCTGATTTCGGAGATGAGTGTCGGGCAGGCGGAGGAACTGCTGCGCAACGGCAAGGCGGAGAGCGGTATGGCGCCCAAGCTGGAAGCTTGTATCACCGCGCTGCGCAGCGGTGTGCAACGGGCACACATCATCGACGGACGGCAGCCCCATGCTATTCTCATGGAAGTGTTCACCGACCACGGCGTGGGCACGATGATTAAGCCGTGAGACGGTTTCCGCTTGCCATAGCCATCCTGCTCAGCCTGACCGCCGCGGCTCTCGCCCAACCGCCGACCACAGCTCTGGTCATCGTAGAGGGACTGACGTGGCAGCAGGTGGAGCGTGGAGAGATTGGCGGGCTGTATGTGCTATCGCAATACGGTGCGACAGGGCTGATGAGCATTGGTGCGTCCGGTAACGACGCCGCCAGCCGATTTGCCCTCACCCTGCAGACGGGAAGACGGCTTGTCCTGCCGCGCGAAGGCACTGTCGAGGCAGTGCGTCGGCGCTATCCGAAGGTACGCTGGCTGACGGATGAACTGGCGCGCGCGGGTGTGACGGTAACACTGCATCTGGAGACATCGCAACAGCAGGTGCGTGCGCTGCTGGCTCCGTCCTTTTCGCCTCCATCTCCTTCTGCGCAGCTGCAGATATGGTGGATAGCGGGGGAACCGGCTACCATCAGCCGCGCTCTGGAGCGCGCTATCAGCCCACTCAACCCCGAACGCGACCGCCTGCTCATCATCGGACTACCTCCTGCTGGCGAGCGATTGGCGCCTGTCATCGCGGCAGGTGGCGAATTGCGAACCGGCGTGCTGACTTCCCAAACCACGCGAACCGAAGGGCTGGTCTCGGATGTGGACATCGCCCCGACCCTTCTGCGCTGGCACGGGCTTGGCCCGCACGTGGGCGAACACCCGATGCGTGTGGTGGCTCAAGAGCCGTTGGTCACGGTCAAGCATCTCGCCCGCCTGAGCCGCTGGAACGCGCAGGGGCTGATTCCGCTCGGCGCTCTGCAGGTTGGGGGCGGGCTGCTGGCGGTGCTGGCGGCACTGCAGTTGATTCGGCAAAGACGTGTCCCCCAACGCGCCAGTTTAGTGCTGTCCGTGGCGATAGGAACCCTGCTGTCGCTGCCTGCGGGCACAGTGATTGCCCCTTACCTGCCCGCCGGTCGCTTCGCACAATATGCGGCGCATGTGCTGCTGTCGGCATGGGGGCTTTCCCTGCTGGCGCATTGGGGAGCATGGCACGAGCCGTTTCGCGCCTATGTGCGCGCCTGCGCGCTGAGCGTGCTGGTGGTTGTGGTAGATGCCGTGAGCGGGCAGCACGGGGTTCAGTCATCCGTATATAGTGCCTATGCCCTGTCTGGTATCCGCTTCTACGGCATCGGCAACGAGATGATGGGAGTGCTGGTGGGTTGCGCGCTGGCCTGGGGGCTATTCGGTCTGAAGGCGACATGGCGGGCAGTGGTCTGGTTCATCTCGGCACTGGTGCTGGCAACGCCTGTGTGGGGAGCGAATCTGGGCGGTCTGCTCACCGCGGCGACAGGGTTGGGCTGCACATGGGAATGGAGTCGGAAGCGCAGGATGCCCCGCCCGCAGCGATGTGCGCAGTGGCTGCTGATGGGTATGCTGGCGGCTTTCGGGATGATGTGGGTAGATAGCCTCAGTGCATCCCCCTCACACATCGGGGAAACATGGCTACGCTGGCAGGCGGAAGGCTTCACCGCCATCGTGGACACCCTGCTCTCCAAGCTGGCACTGATGAGCCGTGTGTTACTCAGTCCGTTTGCATGGGGAGTGTTGCTGGTTATCGGCGTGGCGTTATGGGCGATGGGGCGTTCGGGTACACTGACCGCCTGGCGCAACGGCTGGCGCGGAGAGTATCTACCGTGGCTGGTGTGCATGGGAGCCGCGTTCGTGTTCAACGACTCCGGCTTTGTGCCCGCGGCAGCCATTCTGGGCGTGGGTGTGGGCGCATTGCTCACGCGGAGACTGCAGGAGGTGCAACATGGTTCGTCTGCCTGACCTGGTGGGCTATCTGGATGATTATCTCGCCATCCGGGACATCCCCGACTATCCCAACGCCTTCAACGGTTTGCAGGTAGAGGGCAAGGAGGCGATTCACCGCGTGATGACGGCAGTGGACGTTTCGGTAGCGTCCGTGGAGGAGGCGGCAGCGTGGGGTGCCGATTTGCTTGTCGTGCATCACGGACTGTTCTGGGGCGGTTTACAGCCGGTGGTGGGACGCTATCGGCGGCGATTGCAGCCGCTATTGTGCGAGGGCATCAGTTTATACTCGGCACATCTGCCGCTGGACGTGCATCCCGAAGTGGGCAACAACGTGCAGCTGGCGCGCACGCTGGGGCTATCCCCTGTGGAACGGTTCGGGGATTATCAGGGCACGCCGATTGGGGTGCTTTGCGAAACCGAGCTTCCGCTTCAGGAACTGGTGTCCCGTCTGGAAGCAAGCCTGCACACACAGGTGAAAGCCCTCTGTTTCGGCAATGCAGTGGCACGGCGGGTGGGCGTCATCACCGGCAGCGCAGGGCAGACGCGCACCCTGATCGAGGCGCATCGGACGGGTATCGACACGCTCATCACGGGCGAAGGCGCGCACCATACCTATCTGGATGCTGAAGAGCTGGGCATCAACCTGCTATACGCCGGGCACTACGCCACCGAGACACTGGGCGTGCGCGCGCTGGGCGAACATCTGCAGCGGATGTTCGGTCTGGAACATCGCTTCTTTGACCACCCGACCGGTCTATGACTCCGCTTCCCGCTGCGCCACACGCCATGCCCACCACCACGTCAGCATCGACGCCGCAGCCACCACGCCGGAGTCGTTCAACACCAGCAGCAAAATCGCCCCTGCCCAAACCGGCGCGGGCGCGCCCCTCAAACCACACAATCCAAACAACAGGAGCGGCGTCCATGCACTGCTCAGCAGGAGGCTCAGATTCATCTGCGCTTTGCGTGCTATCGTGGGTAACCACAGCGACGGGTCTTGCAGGAACCTGCCCAGATGCGACGGATTGGGCGAGAGGAACTCCCAGAGCACCACAACCGCCAGTGCGCACAATAGCATCCCTGCTCCCCACCAGCGCCATCGGCGCAGGGCGTGGAGCATCGCCACACCAAATGCCGACAACATTGCTCCCGTATTCGCACCCCAGAACGGCGCGCCCATTGCCACGGCGGTCAGCGTCCAGCGCAACAGGCTCCAGGTCCCGCTCTCCGCGAGCAGAAACCCGCTCTGCGCCCCGAACAGGCTACCCGCCATCTCATTGCCCACACCGTAGAAACGCGCCCCTTCCTGCAGCACATAGCCGTAGCCGCTCCAGCGCAGCAGATTCCCGCCGTGCAGCAGGTCTACCCCTGCAAACACCAGGAGAACCGTGCCCAGACCACGCAGGCTCTGACTCAACGGCAAGCGCGACAGCGCAATGAGCAACCCTCCCGCGCTGATAAGCCAGATTGCCACTCGCGCCTGCCACGAGATGCCCCCCAGAGGCAGGCAGATGAGCACCGGTACCAGCGATATCCCCAGCACAGGCACTACGCAGGGAAACAACCACAACGAACGCACCACTCGCCGCCGCCACCACCACAACCATGCCACTACCAGCGCGACCAGCTGCACCGTCGGCAACGCGCCTATCGTATGGTTCCACCACGCCTGCCGCACCAGCGAGTCATACAGGCGTTGCATCGTCTGAGCAGGGCTGTCGTCGGGCGACACGCGAGCGGGCAACCCCACCGCCCCGGCAGGCATCTTTGTACAGCCAAAGTGCGACAGCCACGTTGCGGTAAGGTCAGGCAGGGTGATGTAGCCCGGCAGACGAGACGAACCTGAGACCAGCAAGCCCTCACCGTCTCTGCCCAGTCGCAGCACCCACCCCAGCTGGGAGCCTCTCGCCGCCTCGGAAGGGGATGGAATCGGCATCAGCAGATAGAGCACGTCGGTGGGTTGGGTGAGGACGGTTTGCAAACGCCGCACCAGCGGCTCCAGCTGAGCAGGCTCCACCGTGTCCGCATCTATCCATAGCATCAACCGCGAGTGCCCGCGCAAGACGAATTGCGCCACGGCAAACAGGGTTGCTGAATCCATAACGACGCGGGCATCCACCTCGGGAAAGGGCGCACCTGCCAGCAGCATCGGTGAGTCGCGACGGGTAGTCAGGTAGTGCAACCGTACTCCCCTTGCCTTCAGTTCCTCCGGAAGCAGTCCCACGACCACGGGATATCCCCAGCAACAGTTTATCTGCTCCAGCTGCCGCAGCCGTTCCATTCCGTTTGGTGAGAGGCTTTCGGTTACCCGAGCGCGCGTGCCCGCATTGAGGGTGAGGTATGCGCTGCGCTCCCATTGCTCACGAGACAGGAGGGAAGATGGTCGCCACGGCGAGGAAGCCACGCGACTGAGCAACAACGCCTGCGCGCCTGGCATTGTCGCAGTGTGACGAATCAGCAAGGGCACTTCAGTCGACCGCAGGCAAACCACCGCGACCCGCTGTGCTCCCGCTGGCAGCACACAAAACAACCAGCCTGTCAAACCCAGGCAGAACAGGACAAGCCTTATGCGCCGCATGTAAACCGGAAAAATAGCCTTTTGAGATAAGCACGTAAGGTAGCTGGTCATTTTGAGCGGACCAGGAACCTTGAAGACCCCGCGTTATCCTGCATTGCTCCGCTGAGCGACAGATTCGCCACCAGGAAGGACAGCACCTTTGGCGCGGGTGTTTGCATGGGATGCGCCGGTCAATCGAAATCGAAAAGGTCTTCCAGAAAGGATTTCAGCCGCTTGCGCTTCCGGCGTGGTTTGCCCTCATAGGAGTCATCGTCATACTCGTATGGCGGGTGCTGGGGAGAGGGAGGTACTCGGATTTCGCGTCCGCCTGCTCGCGCCAGAATCTTGTCCAGCTCCCCCCGGTCCAGCCACACGCCGCGGCAGTGCGGGCAGTAATCCAATTCCACCCCGTCTCTATCCACAGGAACCAGTATCTCCTGACACTTTGGACACAACAGCCTGCCTGATATAGGCATCGTCATCGTGCGTTCCTCCGTCGTTGCTTCATGGATATTGTACCAGAAACCGGGGTGTTATTGGGAGGGCAAACCTGCGCGTGAGCCGACACAACATACCAACCGGCCCGGCAGGAGCATCGCCCTCCAGATGATGTCCGTGCCAGCGTATCGGGCAACATCAGGCGTGTTATCAGCTAACCCCGAAGCAACGGATAATGGTTAACGCTCATCGATGGGCACGTAGTGCAGCCCATCGGGTCCGACATACCTGGCGCGGGGGCGTATCAACCGGTTGCTCGCCCACTGTTCCAGAATGTGCGCGGTCCACCCAACGACCCGACTGACAGCGAAGATGGGCGTGAACAGCTCGGACGGAATGTTCATCGCTTGATAGCAGATACCCGAATAGAGGTCTACGTTCGGGTAGACCTTGCTGTTCTCGCGCATGGTACGCTCTACCTCGACGCAGGTCTGGTAGAGCCACTCGTGCTGGGTACCTCGCGTGAGCTGCTCGGCGTAGCGACGCAAGATGCCTGCGCGAGGGTCATCGGTGCGATACACACGGTGTCCGAATCCGGGTACCTTTACTTTGTTTGCCAGTGCGTTCTTCACCCAAGCTTCTGCCTTGCCCGGATCGCCGATTTCGTGCAGCATCCGGATGACCTGCTCGTTGGCGCCGCCGTGCAGGGGTCCTTTCAATGCGCCGATAGCACCGGTTACCGCCGAGTACATGTCCGACATCGTCGCGGCAACCACACGTGCTGCGAATGTGGAAGCATTCAGCTCATGGTCCGCATGAAGGATGAGCGACACGTCAAAGGCGTGTACCCACTCTTCAGGTGGTTCCTCTCCGTGCAGAGTATAGAGGAAGTTATAAGCGATGCTCCTGCCGGGGATGGGATGAATGGGTTCCATACCCTGCCGCAGTCGCTGGTGTGCGGTCACCAGCTGGGGGATGCGTTCGGTCAGGCGGATTGCCTTGCGCAGGCAAGCATCCAGGCGGGTGTTACCGCTATCCGGGTCCCAGTGCCCCAACGACGATACCGACGTGCGCAACATCTCCATCGGGGTTGCCGTTTTGGGAAACATGCGCAGTATCATCACTGTTTCGATCGGCAGTTCCATGCTACCGGTGAAGCTATCGAGGAACGCCTCGAACTCCACTTTGCCGGGCAGTCGGCCGTACCACAGCAGGTAAGCAACCTCTTCGAAAGTGGACTTCTCGGCAAGCTCGACCACATCATAGCCCCGGTAGAGCAGTCTGCCTTTTTGCCCATCGATGAAGCAGATGCTGGACTCGGTGGCGATAACGTCCTGCAGTCCCATGTGCACTACCTGTTCTTCCGTTTTCTCACTCATGTAATCCACCTCCTGAGATAAACAAAAAGGCGACAACAAATTTGTTGCCGCCTTTGGCACAGGTTGCAATCTCTTCTACACCGCAGACGGAAGCCTGCGATGATAGATTGCGGCTGCGCGGGCTACTTCGCCAGCGCTTTCTTCGCGTATTCGCGAGCCGACTCGAGCTGTCCCGCTGAGCCGAGCAGTTCGTTGCGGCTGGCGATGAACTTGGCGTATTCCGCCATGAAGATTTTACCCGGCTCGCGCAGGTCGAATTTATCGCAGTGGTCGCGGAAGAACTCGCGATGCACACGGCACCAGACGAGGCGTCCGTCGGTGTCGATGTTAATCTTGCACACACCCAGTTTGGCAGCGGGCAGATACTGCGAGGGGTCCACGCCTTTGGTGCCTTTCAGGCAGCCGCCCGCGGCGTTGATACGCTCGACCTCCTCCTGCGGCACCGAGGACGAACCGTGCATCACCAGCGGGAAGCCGGGCAGACGCTTCTGAATCGCCTCCACGCGGTCCAGATGGATCCGCTGGGAGCCGCTGAACTTGTACGCGCCGTGGCTGGTGCCGATAGCCACTGCCAGACTATCGCACCCAGTGCGCTTGACGAACTCCTCCGCCTCAGCGGGGTCGGTCAGGCGGGCGTCCTTCTCGTCTACGGAGATGTGCTCTTCCACACCGCCCAGCATACCCAGCTCCGCCTCCACGCTGATGCCTTTGGCGTGTGCGGCTTCCACGACACGCTTCGTCACCGCGATGTTCTCCTCGAAGGGCAGGTGCGAGCCGTCGATCATCACCGACGAGTAGAACCCGCTCTCGATGCAGTCGTAGCATGTCTGCTCATCACCATGGTCCAGATGCACTGCGAACAGCGCGTCCGGCCATATCTGCTCCGCCGTGCGGATAATCGCTTCCAGCATCCGTTTATCGGTGTAGGAGCGTGCGCCTTTGCTAATCTGAATGATGAAAGGCGCCTGCGACTCCATGTTACCCCTGAACAGCCCCATTGCCTGCTCGAGGTTGTTGATGTTGTACGCGCCGAGCGCATACTTGCCGTATGCGTGCTCGAACAGAATACGGGTTGGAACAATCATCGTTCGGTCTCCTTATTCCTCCCTGGCAGGTTACACTACCCGGTGGTATGTTCGCCGGCGCTTGCGGTTTTTCCTGTGGACAGGACAACCAGCGCCTTGTGGCTTTTGCTTACCACGTGTATTATATCACGTTTGTGCCCGGCACAGGGAAACGGGTTATTGGGGCGGACGGGAGATTTCAGAACGGCGTCTTGTACTCGAGCGCGCCCGCCAGCTCATTGCGCGAAAGACCGTGCGGCACGCGGTGCTGGTAGTTGGTCAGGCGCAGGCTCAAGTTGAGGAAATGGTCATCGTCCAGTTGCCAGCCGTAGCGCAGGTGGAAGGAATGCGCTGTTCCCTTGTTGCCCTGGTAGTTCACCGAGTCCAGGCTGTAACCCACCTCACCACTGGAGAGGGCAGAGAGCCTGCCAGCCACGCTCAACAGCGCACGGCGGATAATCTGGCGTTTGGCGTAGTCGGTTTCGATTCGGTACTCCCCGTTCAGCACCTGGCGACTGTTCAGGCGCGTGCTCATTTTCCACACGTCCAGCCCTATCGGCTGCACGCGGTTATTGCCCTGCTCAGGCAGGGTCAGGAACTGATGGCTGATCGAGGTGTTCGGATTCAGCTGCCAGTCTAACGCGTAGCGGCGCACGTGCCATGTCCCCATATTCGGCTGTTCAATCATGCGGTAGTATATTTCCCCTTTGAAGTTGCTCATGGGGGCGACGGTGAACTGATACGTGCGCATCACCAAACGGTCGGCTGCCTGCGGGATAAAGGCGGAGGTGTATTCCGCCAGCAGGCTGTGCTTGCCCAGATTCGCGGTGATGCGCCCACTGCGCGTCTCTTTTTGCCAGGTTGCCCTGTCTGCCAGCGCAGCGTATGCACCGGTGAACTGGATGTTGGTCAAGCCCAGTGCGTTGAACGGCTTCAGCGACGAGACGGATATCTCGCTCTGCGCTTTGGTGTTCACGCGGTCCACGCGCAGTTCGTCGTACTTGCCTGTGACGTTGGCAAAGTTCAGCACCGGACCCGACAGCGCAAAGCTCTTCAGCAGGCTGCCGGTATCGGCGCTGGTGGTGCGGCGCGACAGGCTCATGGCAAAGGTCAGGTCTTTGCGCAGCAGCCACTGGGAGGATACCGTGCGTATCAACTCGGAAGGGCGATCGCTGCGCCCGAACCTCTGCTCGGTGAACTGCATGACAGCGCTCCTGGAGACGGGCGTTTGCACCTGCACGGTATCGGCGGTATCGTAGTAGCCGTCGGTGCGGCGCAGGTGTTTCTGCTCCACCACAAACCATACCGGTCGGCTCTTGTCGGATTCCACGCGCCAGAAGTTGGTCAACGAGGTGGTGGGTTCGAGCAGTACGCCCTCTTCCTCCACCCGATCGCGATACGCGGAGAACTTCAGCCCTTTTCCGAGCGCGTGGTCGATGGCGGTGGTCTCACGCCACTGGCGATGCAGTACTTCCGTTGCGCCATCGCGGTTGGTACGGTCGTTCAGGTGTGTAATGCGTGTGGTCGCCGCGGGTTGATACTGGAAGTACAGGCGCTGGCGTCGGTGCATCTGTTGCACCTGGGCGTTGTGCGAGTCGATCCAGAAGCCCTCAAACCACAGCGTTTTACTGACCTGCCATTGCGCCGCCATGTCGAAGTACTTGAAGCCCAGCAAACCGCTCAGGTCGTTGCGGTCGGTCTCGGTCAGGTCGCCAATGCGCGAGAAGGTGGGGTCTACCTGCTTGATATTGGCAAACAACGACAGGCGCGGCGTGCGCAGGGCGTAAGACTGTTTGATAATCGAACCCTGCGAATCGCGGATATTGCCGAACAGTGCGCTGATGGCGGTGTTCTTGTCCAGTGCGAGGCGCGTGCTGATGAGCCTCCGCGCGATACCCGTCTCCGCAGCGTACAGCTTGCGCTCGGGGTCGGTCAGGTCTCCCAGTCGGTTGAAACCTTCGCTGATGCTCTGCTGCTGATAAGCTACCTCGAACTTGGGGCTGGTGTAAGCGACCTGCATGCGCTTCACGTCACCACTGGCGTCTTCTACCGTTGTTTTCATGACGCTGACCTGTGTGTTGGCGGCTGCAGTCATGTTCATGCGCAGGGTCTCTCGCTGCAACCCCGCCTCGCGCAGAACCTGCTGCCTGTCTTTGTCGGTGACGGCGTTCGCGCCGGGTTCCACCTGCTGACGCGCCAGCAGTGCCATCTGGTTTATCTCTTCCGGCGTGAGGTTTGCCACCGCGAAACTGGGGTCGGTGCCGAGTCGGGTATAGTCCACCTGCACCGTCTGGGTGTTCAGCGATATCTGACGCAAGTTCAGGTTACCCGTCTCGGTACGGATGGTTTGCTGCATAAACAGGTTGGGCAGGTTCGTGCCTTTGAACGGAGGCAGCTCTGCCCTCAAGAAAGAGCGCACCCAGCCTCGCTCCTTCGCCCACTGTGCCCGCTGTCCCTCGGCAAGGTCGTTGAAGCGGGTGAACTCTTTATCGATGTCCTGTGTGCTGTAAGTGAGCTTCAGTCCGGCGGTTTGCAGCGCGTAGTTTGTCAGCTCGATGCTACTACCCGAATCGAGGATGCGCTGACGCTCAAAACCCAGCTGTGAGTTGCCGCTCAGGCGAAACAGGGCGGAGAGGGTGTCGCGCGTTAGTCCGCGCTCCTTCGCCCACTGTGCTCGCTGGTCTTCACGCAGGTCATTGAAGCGCTGGAATTGGGGATCGATCTTGGTCTCGCTGAAGCGCAGCTCCATCTGTTTGGTCTGCACGCTGTAATGCGTCTGTCGGATATCCCCCTTGCCATCGGTGATGCGGCTGACATCGGTCTGCAGGTTCATCCCGCCAGCCACGTAGCCCAGCCCGTAGCTCATGCGGCGCATCCCCCGCTCTTTCTCCAGCCAGCCGAGCAGCTGGTCGGGGGCAGCTTTTTGCTCGCGCAGAGCGGCGAAACCCGCGAAGCGCTGCCCTACGTCCTGATACATGCCTCGCAGCTGCAGCCCGCCCACGCTCCAGTTCAGGTTCTGCAGAATGAGCCGGTCGGAGCCGGCGGCGGCTTGCGTATTCGGACGTGAAGGCGCACCCGGTTGCAGGGTGGGGTCTGCCACCGCCTGTATTGCCCGCTGCGAGGAGAAGAACAGCAAGCCTTCCACAGCACTGTTGCTATTCAGATTCAGGCGGGTCTGCATACCGTAGGTATCGGTCTGCAGGGTGGTACCGTCCTCGCGGCGCAGGAACGCGCTGGAGCTGTACATCATGTTCAGCTGGCTCTGTCCGAACTGCAGCCTCATCGAGGGAGCCTGCAGCAATCCACGCTGTTCACTGGAGCCGGGCACGTAGCGGTAATACACCCGTATCGTCTGCGAGGTGCGCACCGGCTCGGTGAAGAAGATAGTGCCTGTCGTATAGTCAATGGTATAGTCCTGATTGCGCTGCAGGGTACGAGCGTCTACCATCACACGCTCGCTTTCGGGCACGATATTGCCGTAGCGCAGCAGGTAGCCGGCTCGCGTGCCATTGCCGCGCAGCAGGTCGGCGTTTGCCTGTCCCACCTGAGAACCAGCCGACGGCGATTTGGAGGCAGTAATACGCCCTTCCGCGAGGGGTATGGTGGGAGGTGTGTTATCCTGTCCCCACGCGGTCGCCATGACTGCGAAGGCGGCAGCCGCCAGCAATATGTAACGAACCGATAACCTCATCAGAACCGAACTTTGATAACGTCCAATTCGACCTGTTTGCGCTCGATCTTACGCTCCAGCTGCCCTTTCAGTTGTTCCGCACCCCGAATGCGGATTTGCTCCCGTAAAGACTCCAGTCCCTGCGTTGGAGAGGGCACGACTTCTGCCGGAAGAGTGAAGCGCGTCGCGACGGTTTTGCTGTCCTCCATCTCTTCCGGTTGTTCGGCAATCACATTGTCCGTACCCGCAGGCGGACTATTGACGTCGATGTGGGGCACGTCCTCTTCCATGACCGGCTCGCCCTGCAACGCATCGGTCGGAGCAGGAGCAGGGGTGATTCGCGCACGAGTCACTGCAGACCATTTTGCCTCGTTTTTCACCGACGGTGTCTTCGCAGGAGCTGCAGGTTGCTGTGCTACCGAACGCCGCACCGCACGAGTCCCCATATTCAACGAAGCCACACCGCCTTGCTTTTGGGCAGATAGAGAACCACTGAACCGCTGAGGCATGGCGGATGGCTGGCTCTGCGGGTTACGCAATGCGAGGGTGCTCACCATCTGAGGCACCTGTCGGGGGATAAACTGCCACACAAACATCGCTATCAATACCACGGCGGTCGTCAGCGCGGCACGCCATGCCATCCGTCGCCAGCCCATTGCCAGTCGTTCTGTCCATGTAGGTTGGTCCACCGTCGCCGACAGAATGCGTGCCTTCAGCATCGGCGGAGGCTCTTGTGGAGGCAAAAGGCTTACTACCCGTCGCAGTGACTGCAGATGCACCACCGCCTCCTGACATCCCGCGCACTGCTCCAGATGCGCTTCCACCTGCTCGCGTTCATCTGGCGGCAGGGCATTATCCACATACGCCGACAGCGCTGTCCACCACTCTACGCAGACCTTCATCGTCCCATCCCCCGGCTTGCTGTGAAATGGAGTGCCCACTTTTTCTCGTCCCACCTATTTAGATACTGATCCGCTTGCAATGTTTCATCTCTGACAACGCGCAGAATAAAAATTGTCGGAGTGCGAATCGCAACCTCTGTGCAGAGGTTCTTAGCAGGAGCATGTGCCACCCTCACAGAAAAGGTGCTTGGTGCGTTGGCTGGGGGGCGAACCTTCTGGTGAGGCGCCCCTACCCTACCTCCCTGCGGGCGGGGAGGCGAGTTTACGGCTCAAGGGGAGCCTCGCCCTGCATCAGGTCACACCACATCGTCATGGACAGGAGACACAGCGATGCCTCAAACACGGTGGCAGATAATACCGTTTGGATGGACGGTGCAGGATGACGGCACGGTGCGCGCGGAGATGCCCCAGGGTGCGCTGTTGCTGAAGGACAGCTTCTCGCAGGCGGGCGAACTGAACGCGACGGTGGTGGTGCATCGCGCTGTCACTAACCCGACCTACTGGAAAACGGTGGGCATCACCCTGTGGCAGGATGACCGCCACCACTGGCGGCTGAATCTGGTGGAAGCTCCCGAAAACCTGCAGTATCGCCACACCGCCGAATTGCACGAGCTGTACGGTGGCACCTGGCTGGCGGGCAATGAACCCGCTACCCGTCTCACCGTTAAGCAGAGCTTCAGCCTTCCCGACTGGAGCTGGGAGTACGGAAAGCCGTACTGCCTGCGCCTGATTTGGAACGCGCAAACTATCCGCGGAGAAATCTACGACGCGCAAAATACGCTCTGCTGGGCATACGAATGGGCACTGGATAATCCGAAGGCGGTGCGTGCGGGCTATCTGGGGTTGACCTGCAACGCTTTCGACGCCACCTTCTCGCAAATAGAGACGCGCAACACCGTACCTGCCGAGCCACCACGTCCCGAACAGAAGCCCCGACCAGCCTACAAGGTGGCGCACGTGGGCAGGAAGGTACGCCAGGCTACCGGCTTTTTCCGCGTGGAGGAGATAGACGGCGTCTGGTGGTTCATTGACCCCGAGGGGCGGCTCTTCTTCGCACTCGGTACCGACCACACCAGCTACTTTGTGCACTGGTGCGAGAAGCTGGGTTACGCCCCTTACCATGAGAATATGAAGAGGCGACACGGTTCCGAGCAGGCGTGGGCACAGGAAACCCTGCAGCGTCTGAAAAGCTGGAACTTCAATATCCTTGCCGCGAACCATTCGTCCTACCTCCGCCATCAGGGGCTGGCATACATCGATAACATTCTGGGCATGGGACAGGGCTTTGCCGCTATTGACGATTTGGTGAAACAGGTTCACTGGACGGGGTTTCCCAACGTATTCTCTCCGCGATGGCAGCAATGGTGTGACTGGATAGCCTACCAGCGTTGCGCTCCCCTGCGAGACGACCCCTGGCTTATCGGCTATTTTCTGGACAACGAGCTGGAGTGGTTCGGCAAGGATTACAAACCGTGGGGGATCGCCATCGAGGCGTTGAAACGTGCAAGGGGGCACGACTCTCGCGTGGCTCTGGCGCAGCTGCTGCGCGACCGCTATCGGGGCGATGTGCAGGCATTCAACCGCGCATGGGATGCCCGCATCCGCGATTTCGACGACATCGCGCACGGCGAGCAACCACCCACCATCCGCACAAAGGCGGCAGAGGAGGACGGCATCGCCTTCACCCGTCTGGCGGCGGAGCTCTATTTCCGAACCTGCGCGGAAGCCATCCGCAAGCACGACCCCAACCATCTGGTTCTGGGCTGCCGCTTCGCAGGGGAGGCGCCACCCATTCTGGACATCGCAGGGAAGTACTGCGACGTGGTGAGCATCAACACCTATCCCCGCATCGACCTGCGTGCAGGGTGTGTGCTGGACTGGGAAGAACGGCTGCGCGAATACTATCGGCAGTCCAGACGCCCCCTGATGATTACGGAATGGAGCTTCCCCGCGCTGGACAGTGGCCTTCCCTGCAAACACGGCGCGGGTATGCGGGTGGATACGCAGCAACAGCGGGCGGAGTGCTTCCGCATTTTCCAGTCTGCCGTGTTTCACCTGCCGTTTATGGTGGGGTCTAACTTCTTCATGTGGGTGGATGAGCCTGCACTGGGCATCAGCAGCACCTTCCCCGAAGACAGCAACTACGGGCTGGTGAACGAGCAGGGCGAACCGTATAAGATTCTCGTACAAACTGCAACAGAATTGCAGGCAAAGGTATACGCGATGCACACCGAATCCGTGCGATACCGCACGCGAAGCCCGCAACCACCGCCAGTTAGCAAGCCAGCATTCCCGCGTCGGCGGTGGAACATTCCCTCACAAGCTACGCTGGCGTGGCAGGTGGATTTGCAGAATACGAATCGACAGCCGTTCTCTGGCTGGATAGGGATCGACCTGCCCGAACATCCAATGGCGCAACAACAATCTGGCGAGTGGCGGTGTGTGAGCATGGACGGCAAGGCGGTGCGGTTCCACATCGAGCCGCTCTTCCGGCAACGGCTATGGCTGTATGTGCAGAACGTGCCACCGGGCAGGACGTGGAGTGGGCTGGTGCTGTTTGTGCCGGCACGCCAGGAACGCCGTCCGCAGGACTACACCATCGCTGCCGATTTCCAGCTGAAATCCCCAAACTTTGACCTGCTATTTGGAAACGAGCGGGCACCGATACGCACCATCTACTGGCAGGGGCAGCGGATAGGCAGCTACACCGTGCTGGTGCAGCAGAGCCTGTCGCAGATGCAATGGGTACCCCCCAATCGCCACGAAGGGGTGCAACTGGTGGGGACACCGTTTGGACACTACCTGCGCGGCTGGCTGACCCACCGCGATGGCTCCGCGATTACCGAAGTGAACCAGCAGACGGGGGTTTTTGCGGCACAGCAGGCACGTCCGCAAAGCTACCGCGTGGAATGGGAAATGGAGGTGCGTGAAGACCTGCTGCAGCCGATGCTGCTGGTGCGGATGCGTCGCCTGCAGAACCTGAGCGCAATTCCACTGCGCGTGGAGGCAGTGTACCACTATGCCCAGAGCCAGCTGCACGGCGACGGCAGGGATGACCAGCCTGCCGGAGTGCCCAATTATTACCTGAACGCGGGTGCATGGAGCCATACGCAGGCAGGGCTGTTCTACGGTTCAATGCCCTTCGAGTCGGAAAAGTGGAAGTGCACCTTCTGGAAAGACCCCGGCGGCGGACAGCATCCCGACCTTTGGCAGGATGTCAAGCAGGAAGTCAAACCGGGCGAAACCATCGCGCTGGACGGCGGCTGGGTTGCGCTGCTCATCGGCAGGGGCGACTTCGGCAAGGGGGACTGGGCGAACCTGACCGTGCAGGTGCAATCTCTTTCGGGAGTCCTGAGCGGCGTACAATGGCTGCGCCGAAGATAGGCGTTTTGGGAGGCTATGGCAGCACCGGCAGGTGGATTGCGGCGCTGCTGCTGGAACACACGAACGCGCATCTGGTTATTGCCGGACGTCATATCCTTCGCGCGCAGGAAGAGGCACGCGACTGGAGGTGTGTGGGGACTTCACCGGACAACGGCAGAACCTGATGACGGAATGCCTTTATCAACAGGCTCCTTTGCAGGGCGTCCGCCCCTTCTGTAAGCGGCAGGAGGGTTAACATGAACGTGAAGGCAAGGACGTTTGTTGCACCGAAAACAGAATCTCATTGGATAGGGACTCACTCGGTTTTGGGATACGTGATATGAGATGGGGTGACCTCATCGAGCAAATCATGCGGGAGAATAACGGGATAGCTTCCCTAACGCATCTGTATGAACGCGCACCGCTACATCGAGAGCGGATGCCCTCCGGCGACTGGCGTAAAACATTACGAGGTGTTCTATATCGGGAAGCAAAGGCTGGCAGATTCGTCAAAGTGGGTTTGGGAGTATATGCGCTGCCAGAAGCCCAAAAAGCAGAGCCGTCTTCTGCCTATCAGTACGCTCTCGATAAGCGTTCTTATCGGGACTATATCGGGAACAGACCTGACCTGCACGCTACCATCGAGGGTATGTTGATTGAAATCGGTAACTACCTGGATTACAACACCTACACTCCTGACGTCAACAGGCTGTTCGATGGTAAACGTCTTGGTGACCTGTGTGTGCTGCGGCAGGTGCCGGATTTCACCTATCAAGATGTGAAGGAGCGCGTGGGGCGGTGTGATGTCATCTGGTTTTCGCGCACTGCGCATCCCTTTCCAAAGTATGTTTTTGAGGTAGAAACCACCACAGATTTCGAACGCTCGATGCTCAAGATGTTCGCCCTCAAGGAATTCGAAACTCGTTTGGTGCTGGTGGCACATGAGAACCGACGCCATCTTTTCGAACAACGCATCAGCCATGAGCCGTTTGCCACGATATCAAGCAAGTTCTACTTTCGCTCAGTGGAGCTGGTGGCAGAGTTTTACTTCAACTGTGTGGAGCATTACGAGCTGCGCAGCAGATTCCTGGTGTGATTGAGGCAGATGAAAAGACGTTGGGGGGATTTAAAGTGTCACAAAACATAAACTGTCATCCTATCACTCCAACAAAAAACAGGGGGTGGGAATGAAACAAGCGTCCCTTCTGGTCGCTACGCTATGGGTGATAACGGTAGTTGATGCACAACAATACTCTGCGGAGAGGAATGCAACGATGAAGATAACCATCACTCTTCCAACCTCGCCGGCGAACCGTCATTACGCGGGCAACCGGGCGCCGCTGCTGCCCAGCCCGCTCATCAAACTGCCTGCCGGCTCTATCCGACCCGAGGGCTGGCTCCGTCATCAACTGGAACTGATGGCGGACGGCTTCACCGGGCATTTGACCGAAATCAGCTCATGGTGCCGGTTTGAGGGCAGTGCGTGGGCAAACCCGCAGGGGCAAGGTGAAAATGGCTGGGAGGAGCTCCCCTACTGGCTCAAGGGGTTTACCTCACTGGGCTACGTGCTGGGAGACCAGCGCATAATCACTGAAGCAAGACGGTGGATCGACGCCATTCTCGCCAGCCAGCGCGAAGACGGCTACTTCGGTCCAGAAAGCAACCGCGCCGCGATGGACCTCTGGCCGAACATGATTGCGCTGTACGCGCTGCGCACCCATTACGAAGCCACCGGCGACCCGCGCGTCATCCCCTTCATGCTCAAATACTTCCGCTGGCAGATGACCGTGCCGCTGGAGAAGTTCCTGCCCGGCAGCTGGCAGAAAGTGCGCGGCGGCGACAACCTGGACACCATCCACTGGCTGTACAACCTCACGGGGGAGAAGTGGATGCTGGACGCCGCGCGGGTTACCCATGAACGCACCGCGGATTGGGTGGGTGACATCCCCACCTGGCACGGGGTGAATATCTGCCAGGGCTTCCGCGAACCCGCCCAGTACTACCAGCAAACCGGTGATATTCGCTACCTGCGGGCTACCGAGCGCGTGTACGATACGGTCATGGGCATCTATGGGCAGGTGCCAGGCGGGATGTTCGGTGCGGATGAGAACGCTCGCCCTGGCTTCACCGGTCCCCGGCAGGCGGCGGAGACCTGTTCGATGGTGGAGATGATGTACAGCCACCAGCTGCTCACGCGCATCACCGGTGACGGCAAGTGGGCAGACCGGTGCGAGGAAGTCGCCTTCAACTCACTGCCCGCTGCCATGACGCCCGACCTGAAGGGGCTGCACTACCTCACCGCGCCCAACATGGTGCAACTCGACCGTCAGAGCAAAGCGCCACTGCTGCAAAACGGCGGCGACATGCTTTCCTATAACCCCTACGACTACCGCTGTTGCCAGCATAACGTGGCGTTCGGATGGCCCTACTTCGCGGAGCACCTGTGGATGGCAACGCCGGGCAACGGGCTGGCAGCTGTCTTTTACGCGCCCTGCCGGGTGGAGGCGAAAGTTGCCGATGGCACGACGGTGGAAATCGTGGAAGAGACCGATTACCCCTTCGGAGAGGAGGTGCAGTTGACCATCCGCACGCCAAAATCGGTGCGGTTCCCACTCACCCTGCGCGTGCCCGGCTGGTGCGAAACGCCACGCGTGGAGGTGAACGGACAGTCACAGCGACTACCCTCACCGGCGAAAGGCTGGATACTCCTGCAGCGCGAATGGCGCGACGGTGACCGTGTCAGGCTAACCCTGACTATGCCACTATTTGTTAAAGTATGGGACAAAAACCGTAACACTGTCTCCGTTTACCTCGGCCCGCTGGCTTTCTCCCTGCGGATAGGCGAACGATGGGAACGCTACGGGGGCACCGACCGCTTCCCCGCGTACGAAGTTTTCCCCACCACCGCGTGGAACTACGGGCTGATAGTGGACTTGAGCAACCCGCAGATGTCGTTTGAGGTCGTCAGGAAGCCAGACAAGGTTGCCGCACAACCCTTCACTCCAGAGAACGCGCCCGTCCTGCTCAGGGCGAAAGGCAAACGCATCCCGCAGTGGCGTCTGGAGGCGAACGGGCTGATTGGAGAGGTACAGGAATCACCGGTGCGCTCGGACGAGCCTGTGGAGGACATCATCCTGATTCCCATGGGATGTGCCCGATTGCGTGTGTCGGCTTTCCCACAGATAGGCGAGGGCCCGAACGCCAACGTCTGGCAGGAGACGAATACGGTCATTGCAGAGGCTTCGCACTGCTGGCACGCCGACACGGTGCTCGCGCTGAACGATGGGCTTTTGCCCTCTTCGTCTGCAGATTGGAGCATCCCGCGCTTCACCTGGTGGGACCACACGGGCACCACCGAGTGGGTGCAATACGTGTTTGCCCGCCCGCGCCGCATCTCGTGGTGTGAGGTCTACTGGTTTGACGACGAGCCGGCTGGCGGACAGTGCCGTCTTCCGGAGTCGTGGCGCGTGCTGTGGTCCGACGGTCAGCAGTGGTATCCGGTGAAGGTCACTCACAGCGAAGAAACACGTAAGGACGCTTTCAACCGCGTCGAGTTCGAGCCGGTAGTGGCTGCGGCGTTGCGGTTAGAGGTCAAGCTCAGGGCAGGATACTCTGCTGGCATTCTGGAGTGGCGCGTGGGCGAGTAGCTGCACTCTCTCGGCGATATTCACTGGTGGTGAGGTTTCCGCCGAGCCGTTCGGCGTCATGGTGGGGGAAAGAGAGGGAATCTCCTCCCCTTCTGGTTCGTCTTATCCGTTTAGAAGGGATATGGGTGGGTACCATGTTCGAACGGGACAATCAACTGGTGGAACGCGCCAGAGCGGGTGACGTAGACGCCTTTGGCGATCTGTATCAGCACACCCACCGGCGCATCTATCAGTATATCCGCCAGATGGTACCCACCTCAGAGGACGCCGAAGACCTGATGCAGGAGGTCTACCTGCGCGCGTGGAGTGGGCTGAAGCAACTGCAGGCGAACGAAGCCTTCTGGGTGTGGTTACATCGCATCGCACGCAACGCGGTGCTGGACTGGAGAAAGCGCAAACAGCTCACTACCGTTTCTCTGGAGAGCACCTTCACCGATGATGAAGATGGAGAGACAGAGCCAGTGGAGGCGGCTGACTGGTCGGAGAACCCGGAGCAGATTGCCCTCTCCGAGGCGATGCAGGAGGCGGTATGGCAGGCAGTGCGCTCTCTGCCCGAGAATCACCGCGAGGTGGTGACCATGTACTATCTGGAAGATATGGGCATCTCTGAAGTGGCACAGGTACTGGGGGTGCCGAAAAACACGGTGCTGTCGCGACTGGCGCGGGCGCGCGAGACGCTACGGCGCAAGCTGAGCTATCTGGTGGACGCGAAATGAGGCGATGAACATGGAGTGCACAAAAATCAAAGCGAAATTAGCCGATTACTCGGTGGGGCTGCTGGCTGAGCGAGAGAAACAAATGGTTGAGGCACACCTGGCGCAATGCCCCTCCTGTGCTGCGGAGCTGCGCGCGCTGGAACGGGTGGACAGGGTGTTGAGAACAGTGGAACCCGAGGAACCGCCCGCGCATCTCTGGAACAGCATCCGGGCGCGTATAGAGGCGGAACCCCAGAGGGTACAGATACCCTTCTGGCAACGATGGTTTTCCGTGCCTCGCTTGGCTTTAGGTGGCGCAGCGGCAGCAGCGGTGCTGGTAGCGATAGCCTATTTCAGCCTGCCTCGCTCGCCAGAAGGAGATGCTCCCCAGCACGACAACGCCGAGCAGTTGATGCACACCCACCAGATGATGTCCTGGGGCGACCCGCTGAGTGACAAAGCCGCTCTAGGCGTGATGCTTGCCAGCCGCTCACAGCCTCAGGAGGTGCCCTGATGCTGAACCGCTGGCTGAAAATAGCCGTTCTCTTTGCGGCAACGATGGGCGTGGCGTTCGCCCAGAAGCCCGACCCGGCACAGCGCGTGAGGGCGGCATATCAGGCAGAAAGCAGGGTCACGCTGAGTGGGGTCATGCGTACCACCAGTACCGTTCAGGCAACCGAAATCAGCTCGGAGGTGGTCGTCTACCGAAAAGCGGGCATGACGCGCTACGAGTATCGCTCGCCCGAAATGCGTGGACTGGTGCTTATCGATAAGGGCGATACGCTGATACGCCTCGACCCCACCACCCGTACGGCAACGGTAGAGACCGTGCACCGCTCGCCTGCTACGGTAGACCTTGTGCTGAAAAACTATCGGGCGGAGCTTGCTGGGCAGGAGCAGTTGCTCGGACGGCAAACAGACGTGATCACCCTCACGCCCCGGCAGGGAAGCGGTCCCACGCGCAAGCTGTGGATCGACCGCGCGACAGGCGTGGTGCTTCGCACCGAGCAGTACAACTCCGGCGGCAAGCTGGTGTCGCGTTCGTTCTACTCATCGGTGGACTGGAAAGCCTCCCCACCGGACAGCCTGTTCACTGTACCAGAGGGCTGGCGGCAGGTAGCCGCCCCGGTGCAGACGGAGCGACACTGGCAGAAAGAAGACCTCTCCCGTAGACTTGGCTTCACCATCCGCGAGCCGGGCTACGTTCCGCCGGGCTTCGTGCTGGACGGCTTTCATCTGGTAGTACGTCCGAACGCACAGCCATCGGCGCACATCCGTTATGTCGATGGCTTAAACAGTATCTCCATCTTTGAACACCGCTGCCCGCCCGGTCGCGGACGAGGCTTCCAGTGGGGGCGGCGCATGGGCAGACGCGGTAACTGCGAGTTTTTCACCAGCAACGAAGGCAACGTGCTGGTCAAAGAGGTCGGTGGTATCCGCTTCATCGTCGTCGGTGACCTGCCCGAGAACGAGCTGCAGAAGGTCATCGATAGCCTGAGATAGTCTCACGCCAGTTCTCATCCATTTTCCACAATACCACCTGAAATACCGGGAATCTTCCCTTCCTTTGCATCTTCTTATCTTATAGATACACTTTATGGAGGAGGTTCGGTGATGAAAACCGTCAGGATGTTGATTCTCAGTACGGTACTGTTGTTGGGGCTATCCATTCTGCCTTCCCTGATGGCACCCATTGCCCCGCAACACGCGAGGTCATGGAGCGCCGCAGCGCAGAACGTGGCGATTGTGGAAGGCAAGGTGGTAAGCATCGGGGAGGACAGCTTCGTGATGCAGGTGCGCCGCGTGCGTAATTGCGACCTCAAAGGGCTGACCGTCACCGTCGTCTGGGACGAGCATACGCAGTGGACGCGCGGTAAGCGTGCTGCTTCTCCAGATGAACTGTGGGTTGGCGCTGCGGTCACCGTATCCGGCATCGTAGAAGACAGTGTGCTTTACGCACAAACCGTACAGATTGGCGGGGCACATCCGGCAAGAAGGTAGCAGGTCGCTAACACAACGTCGAGGAAGCCGCCCTATCGGGCGGCTTTTCTGCTATGAGCCTTTTTATCGCTTCCGTCCACCTTCAGGGCAGGTTTTCTCTAGCCTCGCAAGGAATATTCTCCCGATAAGAGCCGATGCCAGGGGAAAACAAACCGTGACTACCGCCTGTGAAGCCTTCAGGAGCATCCATTCCTTGCCACAATCAGTCCAGACGTGGAACCGCGCCGCTGCGCTGGGCAGCCTGTGGGCGGCGTTCGAGATTGTGGTGGGAAGTTTCCTGCACAATCTGCGTGTGCCCTTCGCGGGTACCGTGATGGCGACGGCAAGCGTCTTCCTGATTACCGCCGCTGCACAGGTGTGGACAGACAAAGGTCTTATCTGGCGCACGGCGCTGGTGTGCGCACTGATGAAGTCGGTATCCCCCAGCGCGGTTCTGCTCAGCCCGATGATTGGCATCTTTGTCGAAGGGGTTATCCTGCAGGTGTCTCTGCGCCTTCTGGGGCGAGGTTGGCTGGGTTGCGCCGCAGGAGGCGCGCTGGCGGTGAGCTACACACTCCTGCAGAAGCTGGTTTCGTTGACCATCATCTACGGCATCGACCTGATGCGTGTGTTCACGGAGCTGGTGCAGTTCGCCTCTCAGCGAACAGGCTGGCAGGGTTTGCAACCGGGTGGCGTACTCCTTGTGCTGGTATCTCTACAAAGCGTATTGGGGATAACGGCAGGGCTTACCGGCTGGTATGTGGGCAGGCGTGTTCGGGACACGTATGCCACCAGTGCGGAGGATGTTGACCGGGCAGTTAACAGGCAGCGCATGGTTCAGCAAGGCGGTGTGGAGTTCAACCGCTCCCTTCCGTTACTGGCTGTTTGGTTAATGCTTTTACCTGCCGGTTTGTGGCTGGTGGGCTCGGCTCCGCTTTCCCTGAGCGCGCCGGCGGTCGCTGTGGTGGCTATTGCCATACTCGTACGCTACCGCCAGCTGGCAAAACGGCTCCACAATCCCCGTCTATGGGCGGAGATACTACTGCTGGCATTGCTCTCCGGGCTGGTGTTGGGTTCGGTAAGTGGAGACACGGCAGGGGGACTGCTGGCAGGCGTACGGATGGCTTTGCGGGCGGCGCTGATGGTGCTTCTGTTTACAGCCATCGGCGTGGAGGTCGCGCATCCACGCATCCTGCGCCAGCTCTCGAGGGGGCGTCTGGCAGTGTTGCACACAGCCATCCAATCCGCTGTCTGTGCCCTGCCCGACTTCCTCGCGAGTATCCCCAATCTGAAGGATGTTCTGAGGGGGCCGGTACAGACGATGGCGCGCCTTTTTCGGCTTGTCGACAGGTGGCAGGAACGCCTCTCGGCACGCCGACGGTTGATACTGACTGGAGGCAGAGGCGAGGGCAAAACGACCCTCTGCCTTGCTCTGGCAGAACGCGCACGTCGTGCAGGGTGGAAGGTGGGTGGCATCGTCTCGCCCTGTTACGGCAACAGCGGAGAACGCGATCTCTTCCTGGTCAAAGACCTGCAGTCGGGAGAGGAACATGTGCTGGCGCGGCGGTCAGAACAGGTGGGCACCATTCGAGCGGGAGCTTTCGCTTTTGAACCCGACGGCATCGCCTTCGGGCGACAGGCTCTGGAATCGGCGAAGGAGGCGAACGTACAGCTGCTGATTGTGGACGAGGTGGGACCGCTGGAGTTGCAGGGCGATGGATGGGCGCCCGTCCTCGATCGTCTACTTGCGGACGTGTTCGGCGTCATGGTATGGGTGGTGCGCCCGGAGCTGGTGGAAGAGGTGCGCAAACGGTATCCTTTGCTCGTTCACACCGAAGTAGTCCGCGCTGCAGAGGCGGGAGTCGAAGACCTCTGGAACCGAATCTCTGGAACAGGATAGGCAGGCACCCGAATCCGCCCGCTGTAACAGGGCGAAGATGAATCGCCACTCCTTTGTCGGGACTGAGACGGCTACCTGCTCAAGCGGATGGCATCCATGTAGATTTCACCCGAAGGCTGTTCGGCATACCACATGAGCTCGGTGACCGCCGACAGGTCTATCTGTCCCTTAATGGAGGAAAGGTCGTACTTCAGGGTGTTGGCGCCGGGTGGTATCCGCGTGTTCCATATCCAGTAGCGTTTTTGATGCACATCGGTAAGGCGCAGGTTGACGGCGATGGGTGAGCCTTTTCGGAACACATCCAGCTTCAGCGTCCGCCACCCACGCCAGTCCATCGGGAAACCGCCAGTGTCCAGAATGACTGTCTCGTGGCGTGGGGAAAGCTTCAGGCGCAGCGAATGTTTTCCCTCAGTGGCGTATTCCGCAACAATCGAGCGTGGCGCAGTGCCACCGACCATTGGCAACATCGTCCTGCGCTCGAAAGAGAACAGCAGATGTTCCCCTGACGGGAGACTCGCCCGGTGATGACCGCTGCTGCACGCCGAGAGTAACCAGAGCGTGGCAGCAGATATACCGATGGTCTGCACACACATACGGACGAGGTGTGGGGACTGCAACGCTTTCCACATGGGCGTCCTGTCATACGCACCCGATACGGTGTCTGCTTTTCGGCACACTATCGGTCTGCTTACTCATGGCTGCTTAGCCGCATCATACGGGAAACGCGCTTCTCCAGAATGGGCGAGGTGCCCCATAAGACCGCTGCCAGCAGAGCCAGCCACACCATCACTGCCCCCTCGGCGCATTGAGCGATTCCTGCAGCAGGCGCGCGCTTTCCACATGCCATATCGGCTGTATCTCGAACTCGGTCACATTCAGCGGGCTTTCGATCTGCACCCGTGCCACATATCGGTCGTCAACGGCAATGACCAGCGTGCGCCCCACGTTCTTTGCGGAAAACTTCCACAGCCTGCGCCGCCCCTCTTCGGTCAGACGTACTTTGACAATACCGTAGTCGCCCGTAAGAGGTGGCGGAGCAGGCAAGGTACGCAGCTCCGCGCCCGGTGCAAACTGCGCTTCGGTAAGCACGATAGGGGCGCGATCGAGCAGTTGCTCCACCATAATCGCTCTAGCGCCTGGGCGGATGGCGGGTTCCTCGCCTGCCGCGAAGGACTTCGCCTGCACATCCTCCTTGCGATACACGTAAACGGTTTTATTCGCCACGATGGCGGTTAAATTATCGGGCAGGGCGATGAACATCACGCGAGACCGCTGTAGCGGGGATTCTTCAATGCGCTGCAGCTGCCACTGCGTGAAAAAGTGACTGCCGACATACCACAGCGCAATCAGCAGGATAACCGGTATGACAAATCGCAGCGATGGTAAAGCACGGAACATGCCTCTGGTTCCTTTCTTCGTTCTGTCGGTTGGTTCATATTTGCGCGAGCCTCACCGGCACACCTCGCTCATGTAGGTAGGTTTTGAGTTCCGCAACCGTATAGTGCCCATCATGCACAATGCTGGCGACCAGCGCGGCATCCGCCAGTCCCTCTGTCAGCGCATCGTACAGGTGCTCGGGCTTGCCCGCCCCGCCGGAAGCGATTACGGGAATGCTCACCGCCTGAGCTACCGCCCGCGTCAGCTCGATGTCATAGCCGATCTGCGTGCCGTCGCGGTCCATGCTGGTCAGCAGGATTTCACCTGCCCCCAGCTGCTCCACCCGCTGAGCCCACTCGATGGCGTCCAGTCCCGTTGGTTTGCGGCCGCCGTGTGTGTATACTTCCCAGTACGGTGTGCCATCTGATTTGGTTCCCACCCGTCGCGGGTCTATAGCGACCACCACGCACTGGCTGCCGAACCGCTCCGATGCCTCGCGGATAAGGTCAGGGTTCTGCACCGCAGCGGTGTTGATGCTGATTTTGTCCGCGCCCGCCTTCAGGATACGCCGAAAATCTTCTACAGTGCGAATGCCCCCTCCTACGGTAAAGGGGATGAAAACCTGTTCCGCCACCCGTGCCGCCATCTCCGCCACGATGTCGCGCTGTTCGTGGCTGGCGGTGATGTCCAGAAAAACCAGCTCATCTGCACCCTGCGCGTCATACAGTGCACCCAGCTCCACCGGGTCGCCCGCATCGCGCAGGTTCACAAAGTTGACACCCTTTACCACCCTGCCGTCTTTCACATCCAGGCAGGGAATAATGCGTTTGACCAGCATTGTTGACCCCTCAGGTGATACCACCTCTATTGTACCGCTTTTAGAGGAGGATGTCATGCGGAAATGAGAGTGTTCGGGAATTGTTGAGAAGTTGGTTGCAGCGCAAGGAGAGAGGCGGTCTTGCTTTACCTCACCCCCTCTCCTACGAGGAGAGGGGCGTTCCCCCCTTTCCTCGCAGGGAAGAGGGCAAGGTGGTTAGGTGATCTGTTCATTCTAACCACCCATTTCGAACACCCTCTGCGGAAATGCGGTATAAGGATGCGGGTGATGCCAGATGGTGACGTTAACCATGCTACACATCGGTGCGATGCGTTCCTCACCAACGAAGTACGGTTGAAACAAGTAGATGCCGTTTGCGTACTGGTGCTGGACGATTTAGCAGAAGAGGTGCCGAGGGACCGACCCCCTTGCCGAGGTCAGTCCTGTGAAGGGGTCACGTCGCTGAAGAAAGGCAGGTAGTTGCGCCACACCTCGTTCTTTGCGCCCTCGATATACTTACTCAGGCTGATGTAGGGCACGTAGCGTGGGCGGCGGGGCTGGCGCAACAGCGTCATGCCCGTCTGATGCAGGGGTTTATCTCCCTTTTTCAGGTTGCACTTACGGCAACAGGTCACCAGGTTTTCCCAGTCGTCGCTACCGCCCAGGCGCTTGGGCACCACGTGGTCTACCGTCAAATCTTTGCCGCGGTAGCCGCAGTACTGGCAGGTGTAGTCGTCGCGGGCGAAGATGGTGCGCCGCGTGAGCTTGAGTTCAGGCAGGGGGCGCTTGACGTGATAGCGCAGCTTCACCACCGACGGCACCTGAATCACTCTGTCCACGGTGCGCAGACGAACGCCATCCACGTGCAGCACCTCTGCTTTGCCCAGCAGCACGAGCACCAGCGCGCGCCGCACGTTGCACACATTCAGCGGCTCGTAGTCATTGTTCAGTACCAGAACCTGTCTGTCCGTCTCCCACATGATTGTTTCCCTGTTACTACGGTAACGAAAAAACCCGCTGCGGACACGGCAGCGGGCTTGCGCGATTAGCTGTATCGGATACGCATCACGTGTCCGAAGCGATGATGACGCCAGTGCTTATCCTGTTGCACCGCAATCCCCCAGTAATGCCATCGCCCGGTGGCTAATCTAAGGTTAACATTATATCGTCCAAATGGTATCACTTTACCTCACCCAAGTAATGCAATTGTATTATAGCCACAATCTGGCGTTCTTGTCAAGAGAACCCTTGACGAAGAGGGGTTTCTCTGATACCATGTAACAGGAAATGTACGAATCGCTACGAGACAGGCACGGCGGTTCGTCGCGAATCTTGCACCAAGAAGGAGGAGAGTCATGGCGGTTAAAGTCGGAATTAACGGCTTCGGGCGCATCGGACGACTGGTTCTGCGCGCGATACTGGCGAAGTACCCCAACGATATCGAAGTGGTTGCCATCAACGACATTGTGGACGCCCGCACCAACGCCCACCTGCTGAAATACGATACCAACTACCGAACGCTTCCCAACGAGGTCACAGCGGACGACGAGAACATCTACGTTGATGGCAAAGCTATCCGCAGCTTCGCTATCAAAGACCCCGCGACCATTCCGTGGGGCGAAGTGGGTGCGCAAATTGTGGTGGAGAGCACCGGCTTGTTCACCGATGCGGAGAAAGCCAGGGCGCACCTGCGCGACACGGTGAAGAAGGTCATCATCACCGCGCCCGCCAAGAACGAGGATGTGACCATCGTGATGGGCGTCAACCACGAGATGTATGACCCTGCCAATCACCACATTGTCTCCAACGCATCCTGCACCACCAACTGCCTCGCACCGGTGATGCGGGTGCTGCAGGATAGCTTCGGCGTGGAGAAAGGCTTAATGACCACCGTGCACGCCTACACGAACGACCAGCGTGTCGCCGACCAGGCGCATAAGGACCTGCGACGCGCCCGTGCCGCGGCGATGAATATTATCCCCACCTCTACCGGCGCAGCGAAAGCCATCCACCTGGTCGTGCCCGAATTGAAGGGTAAGATGCACGGTATCGCGCTGCGTGTACCCGTCGCGACCGTGTCGGTGGTAGACCTTGCGGTGCAGTTGAGCAAGGAAGCTACCGAAACCGAGATCAACGACGCCCTGCGAGCGGCGGCGAACGGGCGCATGAAGGGTGTGCTGAAAGTGGTGGACGACCCCGTCGTCTCCAGCGACTTTATTGGCGACGACCACTCGTCGATCGTAGACGCCCCCTCCACCATGGTGCTGGGCGGTAACATGGCAAAGGTACTCGCCTGGTACGACAACGAGTGGGCATACTCGGTGCGCGTCGCCGACCTGATTGACTACATGGTGCAGAAAGGGCTGTAACCACCCCACAGACAGGGCGGGGTAAACCCGCCCTTTTTGATGTCAAGCACGGGAGGTGCAACCATGAACAAGAAGACCATTGAAGATATCGACGTCAAAGGCAAGCGCGTGCTGGTGCGCGTGGATTTCAACGTGCCACAGGATGAAACGGGAAAAATCACCGATGACCGGCGTATCCGCGCGGCACTGCCCACTATCCAGTACCTGATGAACCAGGGCGCGAAGGTCATCCTTGTCTCGCATCTGGGGCGCCCCAAAGGTAAACCTGAAGACAGGGAGAAGTTCACCCTGAAGCCCGTCGCCGAGCGATTGAGCGAGCTGCTGGGCAAGCACGTGACCCTCGCCCCTGATTGCGTGGGACCGGAAGTAGAGAAGATGGTGCAGGCGATGGAGGATGGCGATGTTCTGCTGCTGGAGAACGTGCGCTTCCATCCCGAGGAAGAGAAGAACGACCCCGAGTTTGCCAAACAGCTGGCTTCGCTGGCAGAGGTGTACGTCAACGACGCTTTCGGTACCGCACACCGCGCCCACGCCTCCACGGAAGGGGTCACCCAATATCTGCCCGGCGTCGCAGGCTACCTGATGCAAAAAGAGATCGAATATCTGGGCGGCGCACTGGCGAATCCCAAACGCCCCTTCATCGCGGTGCTGGGCGGCGCGAAGGTGAAAGATAAAATCCCCGTCATCGAGAACCTGGTGAACAAAGTGGACAAACTCATCATCGGTGGCGGGATGGCATACACCTTCCTGAAGGCGCAGGGCAAAGAAATCGGGCAGTCGCTGCTGGACGCCGACTCGCTGGACTTCTGCCGCGAGATGCTGGCGAAGGCGGGCGATAAAATCCTGCTGCCCGTGGACGTGGTGGTCGCCGACGGCAACCCCTTTGAGAAGGGACCCGATGCCGTGCAAACGAAGGTGGTGTCGGTAGACGCCATCCCAGCCGACTGGCAGGGCGTGGACATCGGTCCCGAGACCCAGAAGCGCTTCGCCGAGGCGGTGAAAGGGGCAGGAACGGTCGTGTGGAACGGACCGATGGGCATCTTCGAGTTCGAGAAGTTTGCCGTCGGAACGCGAGCGATGGCGCAGGCCCTGGCGGATTCCGGCGCGGTAACCATTGTGGGCGGCGGCGATTCCGCCGCGGCAGTGGAGCAGCTGGGCTTTGCCGATAAAATGACGCATATCTCCACCGGCGGTGGTGCGTCGCTGGAGTTCCTGGAGGGCAGGGTTCTGCCCGGCGTAGCGGCGCTGCAGGATAAGTAGCGTCCGTGTGCACAAAACCCCGAGGGCGAAGCTTCCGGTGAGCCGAACCCCCCGCGGGCGGGGATGAGTTTACGGCTCGGTGGGAGCTTCGCTCTCCAGAAGGTGAATGGCTGATTGACCACCCCCATGCTCTGCTTGACATCGGGCAAATCTGGGCATATAATAACATGGTGAGTTTGCTCTGGCACCGCAGTCACAAACTCACTCTCTTCCCAACACGGTATCACTTCGTTAAGAATACAGGAGGATAGGAGGCAGCGATGCATTTGACAATACGAGCGGGACGCAAGAATGCTGCTCTGTTTGCGTCTGCGCTGTTCGCGTTGCTGACCGTCTCACGAGCACATGCCGCTGAAGCCATCGACCTTCCCCCCTTCGGGCCAACCGAGCGTTTGGTGCTGTGGGTAGTGCTGCTGTTCGCCTTGCTGGCGATTGGCTTCGGCTTGTGGCTGCGCGCGTGGACGCTGAAGCAAAGCCCTGGCAACGAGAGAATGCAGGAGGTCGGACGCGCCATTCAGGACGGTGCGTATGCTTACCTGAAGCGGCAGGCGAAGACCATGATCTGGTTCGTGCTGCTCATCACGGTGGGCTTGTGGCTGCTGTACACGCCTGTCTACTCCGACAAGCCCATCCTTGCCGTCGGTGTGGCGATAGCCTTCTTTATGGGCGTTGCCGCGTCATACTTCGCGGGCGTGGTGGGGATGGACATGGCGGTGAAGGGCAACATGCGCACCGCCAATCAGGCGTTGACCACCTTCAAAGGCGCGCTGGAGACCGCCTTCCGTGCAGGCGCGGTTTCCGGCATGGCGACCGTCGGTCTGGGATTGCTGGGCGCGATTATCATCTTCCTGCTGTTTAAGGAAGATGCGATGAAAGTGCTGGTGGGCTTCGGGTTTGGGGGGAGCCTTGCCGCACTGTTCATGCGCGTGGGCGGTGGTATCTACACCAAAGCCGCCGACGTGGGTGCAGACCTGGTGGGTAAGGTAGAAGCCGGCATCCCCGAAGACGACCCGCGCAACCCCGCCACCATCGCCGACAACGTGGGCGACAACGTGGGTGACTGCGCAGGTATGGCAGCGGACGTGTTTGAGTCCTACGAGGTCACCCTCGTGGCGGCGATTATCCTGGGCGCGGCGACCGCCAGCGTACTGACCGGTCCGTCTGTGCTGAAGCTCATTGTCTACGCCCTGCTGGTGCGTGCGGTAGGCGTTATCGCCTCCATCATTGGCGTGCTGGGCGTGCGTGGCGAAGACCGCGAGGACCTCGACCCGATGCGCCCGATCAACGTGGGCTTCAATATCTCGTGGTGGGTCGCGCTGGCAGGCTTCGCGGTGGTCAGCTACTTCCTGATGAACGATATCGCCCTCAAGCCAGAGCTGGGCGGCAGACAGGTGGAATGGTGGCGATTCTTCCTCGCCAACGCCGCCGGTCTGGTGATGGCGCTACTCATCGAACGCCTCACCGAGTACTTCACCTCCACCCAGAAGAAACCCGTCACCGAAATCGCCTACTCGTCCAAGACCGGTCCCGCCACCATGATTATCGAAGGCTTTGCCACCGGTCTGGAGAGTAGCGTGTGGGCAGTGGGCGCGATCGTGATCGCGCTGTTGTTGCCGCTGTTCATCTTCCCGCCGGCGCTGTTTGGCGGCACGATACTGTCCTTCTACGGTATCGCGCTGACCGGTTTGGGACTGCTGGCGACCACGGGCTTCATTCTGGCAATGGACACCTTCGGTCCCATCGCCGACAACGCCAACGGCATCTTCGAGATGTCCGGCGCGCTGAAGGAGCAGAAGGTGGTGCCCGGAAAGTTGAGCGGTGACCGCATCGTGCACCGTCTGGACTCGGTGGGCAACACCACCAAAGCGTTGACCAAAGGCTTCGCCATCGCGACCGCAGTGGTGGCAGCGGTCGCTTTGTTCCACTCGTTTGTGGAAGATGCCCGCCTGTATGACCCTGTGATGACTCGAAACACACTGCCGGGATTGCCCATCGACCTGCCGGAAATCTTCATCGGCTTGTTGATTGGTGGCGCGGCGCCGTTCCTGTTCTCGGCGTTCTCCATCAAAGCGGTGGGACGTGCCGCCTTTGAGCTGATCGAAGAGGTGCGCCGGCAGTTCCGCGAGCGACCGGGCATCATGGCGGGTACCGAAAAACCCGACTACGGACGCAGCGTGGCTATCGTGACCGCCGCCGCCCAGAAGGAGCTGCTCGGCCCTGGCGTGCTGGCAATCGCTCTGCCGGTGCTGGTGGGCTTTGGCATGGGCTTCAGCGACCCGATTAAGGGCGCACAGGCGCTGGGGGGTTATCTCGCGGGTGCAATCCTTACGGGACAGCTGATGGCGGTGATGCTGGCGAACTCTGGCGGTGCGTGGGACAACGCCAAGAAGAAGATCGAAGATGGCCTGTTCGGCGGCAAAGGCACCGAGTATCACAAGGCGGGGGTCATCTGCGATACCGTTGGCGACCCGTTCAAGGATACCGCCGGTCCCGCGCTGAACCCGCTCATTAAGGTCATGAACCTCGTGGGCATCCTGATTGCACCGGTGGTCATCCAGCCCATCGCTCCCTGGATACGCGCGGCGATTGTGCTAGTGGCTGTGGGTGCGCTGGCGTTCGCGGTCTACTGGAGCAAGCGAGGCTCTATCGTGGAGCAGGTAGAGGCAGCAGCGGTAACAGCTCCTGTTCCTACACCGGGCAAAGACGGATAAAGCAATCCGCTGCAAAGGGCGAGCAGGTGACTGCTCGCCCTTTTTTAGTCAGAGGATACGATGGAAAGGCTGGTGCAACATCTTCAACAGATAGCAAACCACCACGACCTGGCGCAGCTCCACCAGTGGCTGTGCACCTACATGCTCTACGCGCAATCGGGTACGTCTCCCACCGTGGAGGTTGTTACCCATGACCCGCGCATCTCTCTCCTTCGCAGCTTGCGCTGGAAAGGGCTTCACCTGATGGTGCCAGGCAGGGCTTTGCAGGAGGTGCCCGCCCGACATCTGGCGTTATTGGCTGTGAGGGGTTATCTGGAGGCTCAGGCGAGACGGCGGTTAACCATACGCTCCATCCTGCTGACCCTGTTGATTGTGTTTACCATCCCGCCGCTGATTTACCACCTTGCCCCGCCCACACACGACAAGGTCTACCACTGGATGTTCCACCTGCTCGTGATAGTGCCCATTGAACGGGTGTGGGCATGGCACCGCAGCATCGCCCAGCGCATCGACCGCGAGATAGTCAAAAGCACAGGGGAAACCGAAGTCTTCCTGCAGGCTCTGGCTACGGTCATCAAAGCAGATATTAAAATCAAAGGTATGGACAAAAATGTCAAGGAACTTATGGGCAGGTTGAACTCGCTGTGCAGGGAGAACGGCTATCCCGAGGTGACAATGGAAGAGCTGATGCCTCCACCGCCTTCGGATGACGATGGACACAAGCATCCGTCCCGCCCGCCTATCGACAAGGGCGATTTCCTGCTACGACATCCCCCGGACGAGTATAATAAGGTGGATAAGGTCAGGATGTAAGTTTAGCCAATGGAAAACAACCAGAGGAATCAGCAAAGCCTACCCGAATATCCGGTTCTGGAAAGCAACCACCCCTTTGTGCAATGGCTGCACACCTACCTGTTGTGGGGGCAAATCATGGGAGTGAACCCCATGGTATTCACCTTTCCTGCGGATGGCGAACCATCGGTGGAGGACAACCTGCGCTGGCAAAAGAACGCCCTTTGGGTAAGCGACGACCTGCTGGAGCGAATATCCCCACGCCTGTTAGCCATTCTTGCCGTGCGCAACTATATGGAGCGACAGATATGGCACGGCTATCTGGTGCTGGTGGTGTTGACGATTGTTGCGGCGCTGATAATTACTCTGGCGGTGACCGACTATGTCCGAAGATTGCTGGGGGTCAATCCGCTGTGGGACCTGGTACACCTGCTCGTACTGCCTGTTTTACTGGACGTCCCATCTCTCCTTCGCGACTTCGCCCGTCGGCGGACAGACGAAGAGGCGTTTGAACGGCTGGGCGAGCCTCAGATGTTCCTGCAGGCGATGCAAACCGCTCTCGAAGAGAGCTACCGGCAGGGTGAAACCGACAAGCAGCTCCGGAAGATGCTCAAAAGGTTGAACAGGTTGAGGGCAAAGGCAGGGGAACCACCCCTCACCCTGCAAGAGGTGAAACAGCAAGCCGGACAGCCGCGGGCAACGACAGAGGAACTGCAGGAAGAGAGCCCCCTTGCGGTGAACAATGGGATACAGGAGGAGGAACAGGCGCGATAATATGCCACGCATCAAACCACCAGCTCTATGTCCGGGCGATACCATCGGCGTCGTGTCGCCCAGCAGTTACAAAGCCCCTGAAGCCCTGCAACCGGGCATTGAAAAGATTCAAAGGCGCGGATACAAACTCGTTTTCGGCGAACATGCTTTTGACCGCCGCGGCTATCTGGCAGGCGAAGACCGCGACCGAGCCGCCGACCTGAACGCCATGTTCGCCCGCGAGGACGTGAAAGCCGTTCTCTGCACGCGAGGTGGCTACGGAGCGTCACGCATTCTGGACTACCTGGACTGGGATACCATCCGCGCCCATCCGAAACCCCTTATCGGCTACAGCGACATTACCACGCTACATATCGCCTTCCTTCGTTATACCGATATGGTGGTGTATCATGCACCGATGATTATTACCCTCTCGCGCGATGTCTCTGAACATGCCATCCAGAATATGTTTGACATTCTGGAGAAGCCAGAACCGCTGGGCACCTACGATACCCGTGAGGGAAACGTTCAGACGCTGGTGCCCGGCATTGCGGAAGGCGAACTGACCGGCGGCTGCCTGTGTCTGGTCACCGCTACCTGCGGTACTCCCGAACAAATCGATGCCAAAGGCAAGATTCTGGTGATTGAGGACGTGGACGAAGCCCCCTATGCGGTAGACCGGATGCTGACGCAGCTGAAACGAAGCGGTGTGCTGGATGAAGCGGCTGGCTTTGTGATAGGAGAAATCACCGATTGGCAGAAGCATGTTTCTGACCCTGCAGAGAGCCTGACCATCGAGCAGGTCTGGCAGGACATCATTGTGCCGCTGGGGAAGCCCGCGATTATCGGTTTTCCCTTCGGGCACGTCGAGAACCCGCTGACTTTACCGCTGGGCGTTCGAGCGAGACTGGACGCAACGGCAGGCACCCTCACCCTGCTGGAGCCAGCGGTATCAAAGGCATGAACATCACCCCCTAGCCGCACCCTTGAGGCGTTGGGATGATACAAAAGGCACTGGCTGTGCTTGCCTTCGCGAGCAAGCTACAGAACCAGCGCCTGACTATTCAAGAGGTCATGTGCGAGAATAAACTTTCTATGCCCGCCGTTGACAGGAGAATAGTCTATCTTAGTGGCACCCGCAGCTGCCGCAACCGCAACCCTCGTCGCTGGAGTCACCACAGGCGCAGGATGCAACGGCGTTCGGATTGTCGATTTTGAAACCACCACCCTGACTATCCTCTACGAAATCCACTTCCGAACCCGTGATGTAGCCCAGACTCAACGGGTCCACCACAATCTTCACGCCGTGCGAGTCGAAAACCTGGTCGCCCTCGTCCACGATGTCGTCGATCGCCATGCCGTACTGTAAACCAGAGCAACCACCGCCTGCCACGAACACCCGGAGCATGGCGTCGGTCTTGCCCTGCGCCTCCATGATGTTGCGAATCTCGGTTGCTGCTCGTTCGGTTAGTGTGATCATCGCGCAGTTACCACCCCTTACTTCATCGTCGGACTGGAATAGTATACCTCATCCGCCTCCCGCCCATGTGCGCAACCGTTCACATTCTCCTGTATCCGGCGTGGGAGGCGCGAATATTTAGCATATCAAATTATACCTTACTTTCACACAGGATTCAAGCGGGAAGGGCAACATCCCCCTCCCGCTGCGCCAAAATGGGTTACTCAATACCCTGTGCTGCCAGCCATCGCTCGGCGTCAATCGCTGCCATACAGCCGGAGCCTGCGGCGGTCACCGCCTGCCGATAAACATGGTCGGCAACGTCGCCTGCGGCAAAAACCCCTTCCACGCTGGTGAAAGTGCCCCGCCGCAGGACGATATAACCTTGCTCGTCCATCTCCACCTGCCCGGCGAAGATTTCCGTGTTGGGCTTGTGACCGATAGCCATAAACACGCCGTCAATCGGTTTGTCCCACACCTCGTTCGTCTTCACATTGCGCAGGCGCACGCCCGTCACCCTGCCCACGTTCACATCGTAGATGTCTTCCACTACGGTGTTCCAGATAAACTCAATCTTCGGGTTTTCGAAGGCACGTTGCTGCATAATCTTGCTGGCGCGCAGCTGGTCGCGCCGGTGTACGACATACACTCTGGTGGCGAATTTGGTGAGGAAGAGTGCCTCTTCCATGGCTGTATCGCCGCCGCCGACCACAATGACCTCCTTGCCCCGGAAGAAGAAGCCATCGCAGGTCGCACAGGCGGATACTCCCTTGCCCTGCAGTTTCTGCTCCGCTTCCAGTCCCAGCCACTTCGCGCTGGCTCCGGTGGCGATGATGACCGCGTGCGCCTCGTACAGGTTCTCCGCGCTGTCCCACAGCTTGAACGGTCGCGAGGAGAAGTCCACCCGGGTGATGGCATCGGTGATTATCTGCGTACCGAAGCGTTCCGCCTGCTGTCGAAACAGCTGCATCAACTCCGGTCCCTGAATACCTTCCGGAAAGCCGGGGTAGTTTTCCACCTCCGAGGTAATGGTGAGCTGCCCGCCCGGCTGTAACCCCTCGAACAGGAGAGGTTGCAAATTCGCCCGCGCGGCGTAGATGGCGGCGGTGTAGCCCGCCGGTCCCGAACCGATGATGATGAGTTTATGAGTCATGCGATACACCTCCTCACGTTTAGATACGCAACTGCTACGGGTAGATTCCGCGTGTGATGATGGCATCGGCGACCCTGCCCACGCCGATAATATACGCAGCGGTGCGCATATCCACCTTGCGCGTCTTCGCCGTGCGCACCACCTCGTCAAAGGCGTCGATCAGAATGCGCTCCAGACGCTGGTTGACTTCGTCTTCGCTCCAGAAGAAGCTTTGCAGGTCCTGCACCCACTCGAAGTATGAGACAATAACCCCGCCTGCGTTTGCCAGGATATCGGGTACAAGGAAGACGCCAGCCTCGTTCAGGATGCGGTCTGCCTCTGGCGTGGTGGGTCCGTTCGCCCCCTCGATGATCACCCTTGCCCGAATGCGCGCGGCGTTTTCGCTGGTAATCTGGTTACCCAGCGCGGCAGGCACCAGGAAATCACAGGGCAGTTCCAGCATTTCCCTGTTGGTCAAAACCTCGCCTTCCGCGTACTGAGGCAGAGTGCCCTCACGTCGGACACAGTGTTTCAACAGCAAGGGGATATCCAGCCCTTTGGGATTATAGACTGCGTTCAGGGCGTCACTGACAGCCACAACCTTCGCGCCCGCTTCGTGAAAGAATTTCGCTGCCGAGCTGCCCACGTTGCCAAAGCCCTGGATGACCACCCGTGCCCCTTGCAGTGGGATATTCAGTATCTGCGAGCAACGATTGGCTATCATCACCAGCCCGCGCCCCGTTGCTTCGATACGTCCCTCCGAACCACCTATCGGTATCGGTTTGCCCGTCACCACAGCGGGTACCGTGTAGCCTTTGTGCATGCTGTAGGTGTCCATAATCCACGCCATAACCTGCGGGTCGGTACCCACGTCGGGTGCGGGGATGTCGCTCTCCGGTCCGATGATAACGCTGATTTCGGTGGCATAACGCCGGGTCAGGCGTTCCAGCTCTTTCAGTGACAGTTTCTTGGGGTCGCACATCACGCCGCCCTTTGCCCCACCATACGGAATGTTTACCACCGCGCACTTCCACGTCATCCACATCGCCAGAGCGCGCACTTCGTTGATGTCGGCTTCGGGGTGATAGCGGATGCCTCCCTTTGAAGGTCCTCGCGCCCGGTTGTGCTGCACCCGGTAGCCTGTGAAGATGCGCACCGAGCCATCGTCCATCTGCACCGGGAAATGCACCGTCAGCTCGCGCTCGGGGTATTTGAGAAACTCATGGATATTGGGGTCCACGTTCAGCAGTTCCGCCACAATCGCCAGCTGCTCCAGTGCCATCTGGTAAGGGTTCGCTCCGTTGCGTCCCTTGTCGTGCGTTGTGGTCATCGCTTTCCTCCGTTTGAGCAAGTTATGATGCGTACACCAGCCCCGGTCCCGACGGCAAAATACGCCTCACCCACAGGGCGATTGGCAAGACAAACAGCAGGTTGTAGATGCTCTCGCCTGCCGCCTGATACACCCACTGCGACACGTTCGGCTGTGGCGAGAACAGGAAGAACACCGCCTCACACAGCATACTGCCCGTCAGGGCGGAGAATATCAGTACCACCGGATGATGGCGAAAGACCCGCAGCTCCAGCAGACCCAGCGATGCTCCCAGCACCATCCGGCTGACCAGGTAGCTGCCCACAGACATCCCCACCACCGTGCCCATGAGCCAGCCTGACAGGAAACCACAGGCTGTGGCGACATGTACGGGAGTGTTGACCGCGATGCAGATAAGCACCACTTTATTGAAATCGGGTTGCACGCCGCGAAACTGCAGGTGATGGGCGAAACTTCCCTGCACGGCGGTAGCAAACAGCATCAGCAACATCAGCTTCAGCCACACGGGCATCTTCATGAAGGTGGTGTCTCCCCGCGAGTAAGCAGTACCTCTTCTATCTGCATCACATTCACGAAAGGCTTCACACGCGCCTCGCGCATACCCGCCTGTTTCTGTTCCATGACCTGTTCGACAGTGCCGATGGGAATACCTGCGGGGTATACCCCTCCCAGTCCCGATGTGATGACCACGTCGCCGGGTCGTACATCGGCATCTTTGGACAGGAAGGTTAACACCAGATAATCCTCTCCGCGCCCCCGACAGACGCCCACCGCCCGCGATTCCGCACGCTGTATCCGCGCGCCAACGCTGGCATTCGGGTCGGTAATCAGCAAAACGTGTGCGGTGTGGCGTGTCACCAGATACACCAGTCCCACCAGTCCTCTGTCCGTCACCGCCACCATGCGCGGGCGCACCCCTTCTGCCTGACCACGGTTCACGATCAATGTGTGGAAGTAGGCAGAGGGCTGGATCGCCAGCACACGCGCTACCAGAGGGCGAATCTTCCTGGATTGGGCAAACTGCAACAGCTGGCGCAGTCGCTCGTTTTCCTGTCGCAGTTCTTCGAGCGTGGTCTGCGCGGTGCGTAAAGCCTCTATCTCTCTCTGCAGCTGCTGGTTCTGCTCGCGTAACCGTCGCCCGTGCACTACCCCGTAACCGAAGTCCGAGAGGAAATCTCCGGTGGAACGCAGGGCAGACTGCACGGGAGCCACCAGAGCCATCACTGCTTCTGCGAACGGGTTAGCCGCCCCTCGCTGCATTGCACGATTGTGCTGGATGCCAGCGAACAGAGCCAGTACAGCAAGCACAACGATGATCCGGAACCGGTTGTCCCGCCACAGGTTGCGCATAGAGAAACACGCTCGCGATTAGTAAGAGCGATTGGTACCGATAAGCACCTTGCGCAGGCTGGGATTGGTCTCAATCTCCTCCAGCACTCGTCCTGTGCCTATCACCACGCAGCTGAGCGGGTCGGGCGCCACATGCACGGGCATTCCCGTCTCTTTGGAGATAAGGCAGTCCAGCCCCCGCAACAACGCGCCACCACCAGCCAACGTGATGCCCCGGTTGATGATATCCGATGCGAGTTCGGGTGGAGTCATCTCCAATGTCAGCTTGACCGCCTCCACGATAGCGTTGACCGGCTCCTGAATGGCATGCCTTATCTCCTCGGAGGAGATGACCGCACTGCGCGGCAGTCCGGTAATCAAATCCCGCCCCCGCACCTCCATCTGGGTCTCCTCCTCCAGCGGGTAGGCGGAACCAATCTGGATTTTAGCCTCTTCGGCGGTGCGATCGCCGATATACAGGTTGTAGGTACGACGCACGTAAGCGGCGATGGCTTCGTCGATCTCATCACCTGCGATACGGATGGAACGGCTTGCCACGATACCCGAGAGTGAGATGACTGCTACCTCGGTGGTGCCACCGCCGATGTCCACAATCATCGAACCAGTCGCATCCCCAACAGGCAAGCCCGCTCCAATCGCTGCTGCCATCGGCTCTTCAATCAGGTAAGATACTTTCGCCCCCGCCTTTTTGCAGGCGTCCATCACCGCGCGACGCTCTACCTCGGTCACCCCGCTGGGAATGCCCACCACCACCGTCGGCGCCGCCCACGAACGCCGGTGCACTTTCTGGATAAAGTAACGGAGCATCTTCTCGGTCTGGTCGAAGTCGGCAATCACTCCATCTTTCAGGGGACGAATAGCGATGATATTGCCCGGTGTTCGCCCCAGCATCCTTTTGGCTTCTTCGCCGACTGCCAGTACCTTTTTGGTGTCTTTCTCGATAGCGACTACAGAAGGCTCACGGAGGAGAATACCTTTCCCTCGCACGTGCACCAGTGTGTTTGCCGTGCCGAGGTCGATACCCATATCCCGCGAGAAACGTCCCAGTAATCTTTTCCAAATCGCCATGCGAACCTTTTCACTCCTCCATCCTGCGCAATACCCAGTATATCATAACATAAAACGTCGGTAGGGGCGAATGGTGTTTCACCCCTACCGGGCGAGGGAGCAAAGCACGCAGGGCTAAACGCGCCTAGCCACTTCCACCCCCGCCTTCGCCGCTGCCTTCCAGTCGAATGGCACGGTAGCCACCCTTCGACCGATAGTACAGGAACTGCAAGCCGAACAGGAACACCAGTATCACCGGCAGGATCGCCACGTAGCGGATGGCCATTGCTGCGCCCTGCTTCAGGGCTTCCTTAATCACCTTCGCCTGCTCCGCGGCGGTTGGGTCACCCTGTTTTGCCCGGTCTTCTATCTCTTTCGCCTTCTCCGGGCTGAACTTGCTATCCACCACCACCATCTGCCGGATTTCGGGGGTCAGGTGCTGTATCGTGTGGTGGTCATAGATGCGCCCCATCACCGGCCCGGCAATGCCGGCAGCAATCATACCAGTTGCGCCCATCACCGCCAGCAGGAACTCGCCGCCACGCGGGTAGCGCTCGGAGGTAACGCCCAGCATGGTGGGCCAGAAATACGCTTTACCGATGCCAAACAGGGTTGCCGCCGCAAACGCCACACCAGCAGCAAACGCATGGCTCAGCCAGTACAGACCGACTGCCGCCAGTGCGGCACAAATCGCCAGCAGCCCAACCGGCGTGAAGGTCCTGGCAAGCGGTCCGGCGAACAACCGCAAGACAAACATCAGTCCCGCCGTATACACGAGGAACAGGATGCCGCGAATACCCACCGTGTCGGTCAGCACCGACCCTACCCACTGGTCGGGTCCCAGCTCGGTAATCGCGGTCATACACATGCACAGCATTAACAACAGCACGCCCGGACGTAGAATCTCCTTGAACATCTCGGCGGTAGAGACCCCTGAAGCGGCGCGCTCGGTGGGCGGGAACTTCTCCGTCCATATCATCGCCCCGTAGATAACGGCAGGGATGATAATGGTGCCGATGCGCACCTGCCAGCTGGCGTTGAAGAACTCCGCCAGCGCGGTGGTCAGCAAGCCGCCGATGACCAGTCCGCCGGGCCACCACGCATGAAGCACGTTCAGCTTGTGGGTTTTGTCCTCCGGGTACATGGAGGCGGCAAGCGGGTTAATCACCCCCTCGACCGTGCCGTTTGCCAGACCAACCAGCAGGGTGGACGCCAGCAGCACGGGGAACCCATACTGCGGCGACAGGATGGTGAAGACAATGCCCAGAATGTGCCCGATGCAGGCAAGCTTCAGCAGCCTGCCCATGCCGATGATGTTACACAGGGGACCCACAATCAGGATGGCGATGGGGAACCCCCAGATGCCCATCAGGTTCACGAAGCCCTGTTGCTCGTGGCTGATGTTGAAGGTAACACCCAGCTCCTTCAGGATGTCTGCGCGGATGGAGAATGCCATCGCGGTGGTCACCAGCGCAATGCAGCTGGCGATGAACAGCTTCTCGCGACGGTACGTTCCAGACGAACCCTGTGCGCTCAACTTCCTACCTCCTTTGACGGAAATGATTTGAAGCGCTGATTTGGTAATATCATAAATCGCTTATATATTCTCGTCAATACGTGGACTACCTTCACCGGTTGCGCAGCCGCGAAAACTCATGT
Source organism: Bacillota bacterium (assembly GCA_023511455.1). NCBI lineage: Bacteria > Bacillati > Bacillota > Bacillota bacterium. The sequence goes on along the minus strand of JAIMBJ010000011.1, from coordinate 4,151 downwards.
TAAAATGGTGGTGACTACAGGAGGTTCTGGAACACAATGCCCACGATTGAACACAGCATCTGGATTAACGCACCGGTAGAAAAGGTCTATGCCGTTGCCAGAGAGGTCGAGCGGTTTCCCGAGGTGATGCCCGACCTCGAATCGGTAAAGGTTTTGGAGCGGAGCGAAGACGGTTCGCGCACCATCACCGAGTGGACGGGGCTGGTACGAGAGTTCAACAACATGCACGTGAAATGGACAGAAGAGGACATCTGGAACGATGCGGAACACACCTGCCACTTCCGCCTGATTAAGGGTGACATGCAACGCATGGAGGGCGAATGGCGATTTGTGGAAGAAGAGGGCGGCACACGCTTTTACTCGCGGCTGGATTACGATTATAACGTGCCATTGCTGGGTGCGCTGGTAAAGAACCTCATCCACAAGAAGCTGGAAGAGAACGTACAGATGGTGCTGGAAGGGATACGCTCTCGCGCGGAAGGGGCGTAGTTCTCAGTTTTCCTGTTCCACCTCGTTGAGAATCTTTCGCACCTCGTCCAGAATGGAGACGATTTTGTCTGCTGCCTCCAGGATGCGCTGCACGTAGGCTTGCTGCTCTGGAGGAAGGTTTTCGTCGGCAAGCAGTTCTGCAAAACCCACGATGGCGGTCAGCGGGGCGCGCAGGTCGTGGTTGAGACGCGAGGAGATAAGGTGCCGCGCCTCACGCCAGCGTGCCAGCTGTTGGGTCAGTGATTCAAGAGTGTCGTCGGGCACGCGGAACCTCCTGGGCAAAACTGGCTTCTGAATAAGAGTATAACATGTTGCAACGGGTTTAGCCAGCGGTTCGGTAACGAGAGAAGCGGAGAGCAGTATGAGCAACAGGGAGCAGCTCCGGTGGTGGCAGGTTCTTCTGGTGCCCCTTTCGGTACTGTACAGTATCGGGTTAAAAGTATATCTGTGGTGGAGGTTGCCCCGCCAGAGCAGGGCGAAAGCGGTGGTCATCTCCGCAGGCAACCTTTCGGTTGGGGGCACGGGTAAGACGCCTGTCGTCATTGCTATCTGCCGCTATTTGCAGAGCAAAGGCTTCCGGGTAGCCGTGCTGAGCCGGGGATACGGAGGCACGATGAGCCACGCAGGCGGTGTGGTGTCCGATGGCGAGCATATCTTCGCTAACTCCGCGCAGGCAGGCGACGAACCGCTGTTGATCGCCCGCAAACTGCCCGGTGTGGTGGTGCTGGTGGGCAAGGACCGCCGCAAGACCGCACGACAAGCCACCGAACAGTTCGGATGCAACGTGCTGGTGCTGGACGACGGCTTTCAGTACTGGCAGCTGCACCGCGACGTGGACCTGGTGTTGCTGGATGGAGAGCGTCCGTTCGGCAACGGCTGGACGTTACCCGCCGGCATCCTGCGTGAGCCTGTGGAACACCTGCGGCGAGCCGATGCTTTGCTGGTGCAGGGCGAGGGTGAGCGGTGCACAACTCTCACACAAATGTTTCCTTTTACTCCCTGCTTCACCTGGCAAAAGTCGGGCGAAGGCATCCGGCAACTGTATCATGCGGACGCCCACTGGCGAGCCGACCTGCTGTCCGGTAAGCGCGTTTATGCGCTGGCGGCAATTGCCAGTTTCGAATCGTTCCGGCAAACGCTGACGCAGCTGGGCGCACAGGTCGTCGGCACGCGAAGTCTGCCCGACCATCACCGTTATTCGCCTGCAGACGTTCTGGAAGCCCAGCGTCTTGCCCGCGAGTGCGGCGCCGAGGTGATCGTGGTCACCGAGAAGGACGCCGTGAAACTGGAAGAGATGCCAGCCATGTTGCTGGAACCCCCCATGTGGGCACTGGATATCGAGGCGTGCTTCTCGGAAAGTTTCTGGCAATGGCTGAACGCACAGGTACGGGCGGCTCAACGTCTCCGTTCAAGCCAGGTCTCCGCGACAGAAGGGGCACTCTGAGCCTTCACCGGGGTGCAGGCATCCGCAGCGTACGCACTCTCGCCATCCCAGCTGCCGGCGTATCTGAGCCAGACGATGGTACGCGACCAGGTACTCGGTTACTTTCGCGCGAAGCTCTGCATCGGTAATCGGCTCGGTGAGGCTGTGCAGGCGCGCGATGGTGGCAGCGTCCAGCTCCGGCTCCACGATGGGAGGTTGTTCGGGCTGCGGGTCGCCTCTGGAGGTTTTGCGCGAACGTGGTTTCACGCGGAAGACCAGCTCGTTGAAAATGGGGGATCCCGCATATTCGTTCAGCCGTTGCAGGATGGTCTGCTGATGGAAGCGCAGTTCCTGTATCCATGCGTTGCTCTTCACGGCGATGAAAACTTTGCCCTCTTTCAACGCTTCGGGTTGCGCTGCCGCGGCGACCGTTTTGCCCACCACCTCTTCCCAGTTGAGCAGCGCACGAATCGCCCTCAGCCTCTCGCGCAGACCCAGCGCGTCTACCGTTTCATCCAGAATATCGCGTATCAGGTCAGGTTGCATTGCCCTTGTCCAGAACCTCGATGCGACCGCTTTCCACCCGGTACATTCGGGCAGCGGCAAGGATTTCCTGTGGGAAGGTTTCGGCGGAGGTGGCGGTGATGAACGCCTGCGCTCCTCGCAGAGCCATACGCAGCAGCTGGGTGCGCCTCAGGTCGTCTAAATCGGACATCACGTCATCCAGCAGCACGATGGGCGGCTCCTGACGCTCCTGCAGGGTGAGTTCAAACTCCGCCCGCTTCAGGCTCAGCATCACTGTGCGCTGCTGTCCCTGTGAGGCGTAAGTGCGCGCCTCTTTGCCGTCCACAAACAATAGCAGGTCGTCACGCTGTGGGCCGACCAGGGTGGTACCGCGCCGCAGCTCCTCCTCGCGCATTTTGCACAGCTGCTCCCGAAAACAGTGCGCTACCTGCTCCCGCTCTCCCTGCGCCCCCTCTACAGCCGGGGCGTAGCGGATGTCCAGCGATTCCCGTCCTTCGGAAAGCTCTGCATGAGCCGCCTGCGCCAGCGGACTTAATGCACTGATGAAACGTTCACGTGCTATCATCACACTGCTGCCGTAGCGCACCAGCTGCTCGTCCCATGCGTCCAGCAGGTCTATCATCGACGGGGTCCATGCGCCGCCGCTCTCACGGATGCTTTTCAGAAGGCGGTTGCGCTGCTCTAAGGCGCGGCGGTAACCTGCAAGTGCCCGTGCATACGCAGGACTGAGCATACTGATTTCCACGTCCAGATAGCGGCGCCGGTCTGCCGGCTGCCCGCGTACCACCTCGAGGTCCATCGCGCTGAAGATGACCACGTTAAACTGCCCCAGCGCAATAGCGGCGCGGTGCGCCTGACCATCCACCATCATCACCCGGGGATGGTTGCGCGAGAGGTGTGCCTCTACCTCCACGTCCAGCGACTGCTGCCGGTGGATGCGCGCGCGAACTGTCGCCTCCTCCGTGCCCCAGCGGATGAGTTCTTCCTCTCTGCTTGCACGCAGCGGTCTGCCCGTTGCCAGCAGGTAGATGGCTTCCAGCAGATTGGTTTTGCCCTGAGCGTTTGCACCGGTGATAAGGTTCAATCCCGCATCCGGCAACAGATGCAGGCTTTCGTAGTTGCGGAAGTTCAACAAGTCAATCTCTAACAGTCGCATGATTGGACGTTCGTTTGGGATGGAAATTCAGTACCATTGTACCTCCACATGGTTCATCTGCAAAGACATGACGCGGATGCTGAGTTGCGGGGAACCAGCGTCCCCAGTTTTGCTCAGGCTAAAGCCCGCGGCTACGCGACGTTTCGTAACATCCCTCCATCGCAGCGTGGTGTAACCCAACCCCCAGCCCCCTTCCCTGCAAGGGAAGGGCGAGTATCAACGCCCCTCTCCTCGCAGGAGAGGGGAAGGGGGTGAGGTCACACTCCCCTCCCGCAGCGTCGGGAGAAGGGCAGGGGGTGAGGGCAAACCTCTACCTTCGCCAGAAGATTTTTTCAAAAATTTCCCGCCGACCCCCCGCAAAAATGCCTTGACAACCGCAACACAAACTTGATAGATTGACTGCAGTAGAGCATCTTTGCAGAAGGTGGCGTCTGGAAGTTCTTGAAGACTTTCAAAACCATCACAAAGGGAGGGTGCTGGAAAAATGCTACGACGGTTTCCGTACCTGCGCACACTGGCTACGGTGTGCATCCTGAGCCTCACCGTGCAGGTGGCGGC
>JAIMBJ010000010.1 GCA_023511455.1 Bacillota bacterium | reverse complement strand
GTAGTGTCCACCGTGCGCCCTGCAGTGCCTCCTCTTTACCGGGTGTATCGGGGAAGAGCGCAAAATGGATGTAGGTGTACAGCGGACACCTGTCACGCTGGTGCGCCTGCCACATTTGCTGCGCCACATGATGGTAGAATGCCCGCATCGCCTCGTCCCTTTCGATCTGCATCAGCACCTCGAGGTGATGGTAAACATGGTTGCAGTCGTCGAAGCTCTCTACCCCCAGCACGCGATCGGTATATCCGCGCACCCCATACTGCTTCGCCAGTCGCTCGTACGCTTCCAGAAACTTTGCTTTGCCGGTGAAATGGTGGGCGATACGCAGTGCGGAGAGTGCCATCACCACGTTGAGGCTGGGGGTGCGTCCGTCTGTAAATCCCAGAATGGTGTCGGAGAGGTTGCCGTGTTCATCGTACACGTTCATGTCGCGGTCGAGCCAGTATTCCACCAGCGCGTCGATGGTCTGGGCGCATTGCTTTTTCTCGTCTTCGTCCGCAACCAGCAGGGCATAGAGTGCGAAGGCGTGCGCCACACTGCTGTAGGTGTGGTGGCTGGGGCTGCCGCGCCAGCGGTACTCCTCGTAGGGCGGTACTCCCTGGTGCCAGAGGTGGGCACGGCGGGGGTTCAGACGTTCCTCGCGCGTCTCGCCTCTGCCTTTCACATAGCCTCGCGCCACGAAGCCGCGAATGCCCGAAATCTGGGTCAGGCTCAGCAAGCCGCGGTAGACCTGTCGACAATGCTCGCGCACGGCAGGGTCCTTCGTAAGCAGGTAGCGATGGATTTGCCCGGACAGGTAGTAGCACGTCCAGTTGACGCTGTGCGCCACGTCGGAGCCACCCTCGGTGGTGTGGTCGGCAGGTTGTCCCTCTGGCGGCACCTGGATCTGCGCGATATAAAGACCGTTCAACCAGTGCTTACGCAACACATCCTGCTCGAACCGCTCCGCCTTTTCCTTTAAGGGAAGACCCCACTCGCTTTGCGCGGCGGCTGCTGCCAGAAGCATCAGCAACACCCCCATAGCACAGAAAAGCCGCATGTTGCACCCTCCACGCGAGCTTATCGCTCTTACTCAGCTTCGCCTCTCATACTGGTAATCCTGCTATCCGCATTGCTACCAGAAGTTCGGCTCCCTCAGACGTTTACCAGCTGTGCTCTTTCCGAGTCTGTGGCACAACCCCTGTGAGAACCACCCGTGCAAGGAGCAGTCTATGAAAACTCACTGTTGCATGTGGCTCGCCGCAGCCATCGTCTGCGCGTTGAATATAACCGCATTTGCCCAGCTAACGCCTGCGGGCACGCAGATTCCCCTGCAGGCGCTGGCGACCTACATCGATTCCGGTGGAAACTCCTACAACACCGTCTCCAATACGGTCACGCTCACCGTAGCACAGGTAGCAGATGTACAAGTGACTCTCGCGGTGCAGGAGGCGACGCTGAACCCGGGAGGCTCTTACAACTTTCCGGTGACCGTGAAGAACACCGGCAACGGCGATGACTACTACCAGCTGAACACCGGTGCACTACCCGCCGGATGGTCGGTGGTTTTCATCGAGGACACCAACGGCAACGGTCAGCGCGACGCCGATGAGAACAATGTTATCAACCGCACACCCACGTTGCGAATGAACGATGAATACCGACTCTTTGTGACTGTGACCGCGCCACCTGACCCTGTAACCGGCAGCACCGTTCGGGAGCTTCCGTTCCGGGTGACTTCCAACTTCGACAACCAGAAGTATGCTCTCCACAGTGTGGCAGCGGACGTAGTGAACCCCTTCTCGCCACTGTGGACCGCCAGCGTGCCTGGCGGGGTATCGGGCGACGTGACCATCACGGGTGGAAAGGCGATTATTGGTTCCAGCACAGGGGAGCTGTACGCCTACTGGGTGAACGGGCAAAACGCGGGTACCACCGCATGGGAAACGCCCGTCAGTTTGGGTGCCGCCATGCCAGGGCGTGTCGCGGCGCGCGCCGGTGTGCTCTACGTGCCGACGGCGGACGGACGGGTGCAGCTGGTGGACCCCAACTCGGGCGCGGTGCACGGTACCCGCACCGTTGCCAGCGGGGTGAGTATCGTGGCATCGCCCGTAGTGCAGAACGGCATCCTGTTTGTACCCGCCCAGGATGGGCGCATCCGCTCGTACGACGCCAACGGTATGCTACTCGCCGTTTCCAGCCAGTGGGGCAGCCAGTTCTCCTCTACGCCTTCTGCGCCAGGAACCACGCACCTGTGGGCAGGTACAGGCGACGGATTCGTGGTGTGCTTCCGCTCCAGCGACCTGCAGGGCGTGTGGTCGGAGATGGTCTCTCCGGGTCAACCGATAACCAGTTCGCCGTGGATTGACATTCGCACAAACACCCTTTTCATCGGCGGGCAAAACGGCCTGTTCTACGCGATGAACGCCACGCCTGACCCCACAGTTCCGCATGTGCGCTGGATGTATGATGCGGGTGCGCCCATTGTGGGCAGTCCCTTCTTCGACTGGGTGGCACAGGTGGTCTATTTCGGCACCACGGATGGCAAGATACATGCTGTGCACGCCTCCGACGGCACCCCGAAGAGCGGCTATCCCATTCAGCCGCGCGACGCAGGCAGGTTTCTGGGGATGCCCATCGTGGTACGCAAACAGGGCAGCAACACGCCGTACATCTACATTGGCAGCGACAACGGCAAGTTCTATGCCATCAATGCCGACAACCCGCAGGAGTTTTACCTGTACGACGGCAGCAACAACGGAGAATCGTTTGTGCGCTCGCCCAGTATCTCCGGTCTGTCGGCGGAGGATGTAGTGGTGGCAGCATCAGCAAACGGCAAGGTTCTGGCGTTTCCGCTGAAGTAGGGAAGGCCGCTCGATTACCCAACAGACTGAAGGCGCACTCTAACAGGGTGCGCCTTCTCCTTATGCAGGCGCATAAACCATGAGGATGTCCGCCCATGCATCAGACCGTGGGCGATGTTGTTCTGGCGGTTCGGGACGCTGGTGTCCGCGCCTGTTTTCCGGTCCGCGGCTGCAGGCAGAGGCTTCCGGCGCTGCAGACATCGAAGGAAAATTATGATAGTATAATCGTAATTAGTATAATCGTGATTATACTAATGGGAGGAAGATAATGCGTCGCGCATTTTTGAATCGGCACCGTGAGCTGCACACTCTGGAAGAGGCGATACGCTCCCCACGGGCGGAAATGGTTATCTTGTACGGCAGGCGTGGAGTTGGCAAAAGTGCATTAATGCAGCACGCTCTGGAACAAACAGGGCGACGTTACATCTATTACCGCGCCACACGCCGGACACTGCCGCTCCAGATTGCCGCAATGCGTGATGCCGTTGCGCAGGTCTATCCCGAAGCATACGTCCCCGCGGTGTTCACATCCACGGAAGATTTTCTGGCTTATCTGGCGCATCTGGCTTCAGGGCAAAGTGAGCCGCTCCTCTTTGTGATTGACGAACTTCCATACCTTGTAGAAGCAGACCCTTCGCTGCTGAGCGTTCTTCAGCACTGGTGGGATACACATAAAAGCGTCCCACAGATCAAAGTATTCCTGTTGGGTTCTACCCTCGCCTTTATGGAGCGTCAGGTGCTGGATGCGGGTGCACCTCTCTATCACCGGCGTACGCGCTCGCTCAGGCTTGAACCGATGGACTACGCAGAGGCAGCGCTCTTCTTCCCCATGTACTCTCCTCAGCAGAAGATGGAAGCTTACGCCATTTTGGGAGGAATGCCTCTGTATCTCGAACAGTTTGACCCTGAGCAGGATATCGAGCAAAACGTCATCAGCACCGTGTTGCAAAGGCATACTTTCCTCTCGGAAGAGCCAGAGTGGCTGTTGCTGGAGGAATTTCGCCGTGACCTGCTGTACAGTTCCATTTTGCGAGCGGTAGCCGCAGGACACCGTCGCCCTTCGGACATCGCGAACGCTATCGGCAAGGGGTCTGCGCAGGATATCGCTGTGGCACTGGATAAACTGCAGCAGTTGGGTTTGATTGTCCGCGAAGTGCCGGTGACCGAGCGTTCTCTGCCCCGTTCGCGCCGCTCGCTATACTATCTGGCAGATGAGTATTTGCACTTCTGGTATCGGTTTGTCGACCCATATTCCAGCATGGTGGCACGGGGATTGGGGCGGCAGGTGTGGGAACAACACATCGCCCCGCTGCTCAGCCATTTCGTCTCCCGTCCCGCTTTTGAAAGAGCCTGCAGGCAGTATGTGTGGCGCGTCGTGGAAGCCGGCAAGTGGTCGCTTCCTCTCGTCGCCATTGGCGCATGGTGGGGAGCCGGTGGGCGGGAGATCGATGTGGTCGCGGTGGACGAGCAATATCGTCTGGTACTGGCAGGCTCCTGCAAGTGGACGTCTGACCCTGTGGACATCGCAGACTATGTGGCTCTTCAGAGAAACGTTCAGCTTGCTCAGGAGGAACTGCGCCCCCGCGAGAAACCGACCTTCGCGTTGTTCTCGCGTACGGGCTTCACGCCGCGACTGCAACAGCTGGCGCAAGCGGAAGGCGAAAGGCTTTTACTGGTGGACCTGAAGCAGATGTATGAGGTTAACAACTCCCATACAAGTTCGAGCTCAGACGAAACGTGGCTCCCCGGGCAGGACTCGAACCTGCGACCTAGTGGTTAACAGCCACCCGCTCTGCCGACTGAGCTACCGGGGAACCTGCGCTTAAGAATCTACCAGAACTTCCCGCGTTTGTCAAGGGGGTCGGCAATGCAAAAATGCCCCCTTTCCGTGCGGAAAGGGGGCACCGGATGCGGAAAGCTACGCACCTACTGCGCTCGCCACTCCGCCTGCGTCATGGGGAACGGCGCGGCGCCGGGCACGTTCTTGTTGTTGTCCCACAGCTGCCAGATGGTATCGCCCCAGGCCTTCAGCTTGCTAAAGAAGGGGTCAGTCTGCACAATGTACGCGCTGCGGGGCAGCGTCAATCTCCCCGTGCCCTTAATCTCGTCACGCAGGAACTCCACATACTCGCGGCTCGTCACCTGATAGAACAGGGTGATGACGATTCGGTTCGCGCCTGTTGGAACGGTGAGAGCCACCTCGTCGTAGCCTCCCGCATACTCGCTTGCCGTGAAGTAATCGGGGGCAGGGTTGCCACCCCACACCGGCTCGCACTGCCGTTTGATGGCTTCGGTGATATTGAAGCCTTTGGGCGGGATGCGGTTGTCCTTGTAGCGCCCGGTTGCCAGCGCGAAGTGGAAGGTCTTGGCTTCACCCGTGATGCTGCTGGTCGGATGCATCTCGTAGACCAGTTCGTCCACGTATCGCTCGTGGGGAGCCAGAGCTGGACTGTTGGGCGAATAGTTCCTGTCCAGTCCCTTGAGCGTGCCGACGGTGTAGTCGTACGGGTTGATTTCGTGGAGCAGCTGCCCGTCCCGATACACCTTGATGTTGACGAACATGCGCCTACCTTCGGGGAAGCCGGAGATGAGCTTGTGTCCCGTCTGGTTCTGCACGCGGAACGACAGGCTGCCGTTATCCGGGTTGTAGGACACCTGCTGGATGGATGCCGCAGCCTGAAGCATCGCCTTCGCGCGGTCAACCGCTCGCAGCAGGGTACTGGCGTTGAGTCCCAGACCCTGAGTGAGGTCCAGCGTCAAGACGGATGCGCCCTGTCTCAACAGTCGGGCGTTAGTGGCGTTGTAGTTAGGCGAGCCTTTCACCGTACTGGCGAGCAACCAGGGGACCCAGATGTTGCCTCCGGTGAGGTCGTGCAAAGGCACACCGCTGTATGGATGCTCCGCGCTGGGGCGATAGACGGCATTGGACTTATCGCCGCCCTTGCCGTAGACATCGCGCATGTGGCAGTCCTGGCACTTGGCGATGTTGTTGTTGGGGTACGAGGTCACGAAGCGGTCTGGTGCAAACGGTCCGATGCCGGGCGCACCACCTTGCTGTCCGTAAGCAGACGCCATGAACTCGGAGAAGGTGCGCTCCACATGGAAGTATGCAAAGGCCGACTGTGCCTCGGTGGGCAGTACCACGTTCTGCCCGGGTCGTGCTCCAGCATATGCCAGGTTTGCCAGCACCGGGTTGGACACGTCGTGGCAGGTGGAGCAGAAGTACTTGCTCTTGTGGTAGCGGCTGTAGAACATCTTGTGGCGAGCGGTCGCATCGGCGAAGGGTCCGCGCTTCTCCGTGCCGATGCTAATGAAGTACTGCCCAGACCCGTTCTCCGTGTAGTCGGTGCTGAACGGCTCGTTGTTCAGGTAGAACGGTGCGCCGCTGAACAGCTTGATTGCCTGTGCGCGCAAGCTGTCCTCCCGATAGGTAGCATCGGCGGCAGGTTGAGAGGGTGTTTTGGTGGCGATCGCCTCGTCCCAGTAGTAGCGCCAATCGCTGCCCTCGCGCGTGCCCGTGTAGGTGCCTTTGTAGAACGGGTCGTACATGCGATGGCACACATCACAGGACACGCCGTCGAAATCCGCACCCGTCATCAGCGAGCCGTTCGTCGGGTCGGAGCGTCCTTCCACCCAGCCCTGTGGCAGGTGGCATCGCAGGCAGATGTCGGTGGCGTTCGGGCGTCCGATTGCCCAGATGGAATCCTGCGCGGCAACCGTCAAACACGCCCAGAAGAGCGGGTCGCGTGCCGCCTGCGCCATCATGGAACCCTGCCAGTTGCTACCCGGCTCGACCGCAGGGTCATAGCCGGAGTGACAGTTCATGCAACGGGTAGGAGCTTCCAGACGCACACCTTCGGTCGGCTGAGTGCCGGGCATACGCACCAGAGGGTCGTCCTTGACGGGGAGTGGAGTCCAGCTGCTTTGCGCCAGCACCACCGTTAGCAGTAGCGGGAGACCGGTAAACAACGCAAACCTCACGGTTCGCATGACGATCGCCTCCTTCGTTTATCTGTTGAAGCTGCTGTAGTCTTCAATTTTATTTTAGCATCATTATCTAAGAGAGTCAACGGGTTTTGCAGGTTTTTTTTCAAAATAATCGCCGTCCAGCCCACGAGTCTGGGATACTGCCCAGCATCCCAGCCGGTTAGCAGGAAACCATGATGGCGACGCGAAGAAGTCTTCAGCATCGTGAAGTTACGGGAGGGGAAAGATGAGAACAAGGTGGCTGATGGCGTTGTTGCTGGCAGCATGTGCCCTATCGGTTTCAGCGCAAAAGGTGAAGATAGAGGGCAAGCTGGGTAAGGAGATACTGCTGTTCAACGGCAAGGACTTCTGCGGGTGGACGTATTTCCTCGCCGACCCGAACATGAAAATGGAGGATGTGTGGAGCATCGATGGCGACAGGGGTATCCTTATCTGCAAGGGTAGACCCGCCGGCTATATCCGCACGGTAGCCGACTTCACCAACTACATCCTGAAGCTGGAATGGAGATGGGCTCCGGAAGACAAAGGCGGGCGTAACAGCGGTGTGCTCCTGCGAATGCGCGGCGAGGATAAAATCTGGCCCAAATCCATTGAGGCGCAGCTGATGAGCGGGAGCGCAGGCGATTTCTGGTTGATTGACGGCGTGAAACTGGATACAGACCCCGCCCGCATCAACCGCGACGCGCCGACCAACCGCATCAAAGCGAAGATGGCGGAGAAGCCCATCGGCGAATGGAACGAGTACGAGATTATCGTGGACGGCGAGCGCGTGGTGCTGAAGGTCAACGGGCAGATTGTCAACGAGGGCACCGGGGCGGAAGTGGTGCCGGGTAAAATCTGCCTGCAATCCGAGGGGGCTGAGATACACTTCCGTAACATCCGGCTGATACCGATTCTAAAGTGATTCTTAAAATCACCCGGTTCTGTGCTGGCGGTACACGCCATTCCATGGGTTGACAGACCGCCTGGTGGATTATATAATGCGAACGTGCATCGTTTAAGCGCACAAGCAAAGGATACGGAGGAGTTGGAACATGAAACGCGCCTTTACGCTCATCGAGTTGCTGGTTGTTATCGCGATTATCGCGATACTGGCAGCCATTCTGTTCCCTGTGTTTGCCCGCGCACGGGAGCAAGCACGCAAGACCACCTGCCTGTCGAACCTGAAGCAGATTGGCACGGCGGCACTGATGTACGTGCAGGATTACGACGAAACCTTCCCTTGGCTGATGCAGGACGGACGCAATAACGACGACAACACTGGACTGAGCCGCGGAATGCCTAGCGGACCTCCCAACTGGTCGGTGGACCTGAACAACAAGCGCGGGCTGTTCATGGAGTACGCCTTCTACCCGTACATCAAGAACCATGGGCTGTTCTCCTGCCCCACGCTTGGCTCAGACCCTGTGCGGCTGGGTTCGGATGGGCTGCCATTGAACCAGTTCGGCTCGTACGGATACGCTTATGGCGGAGTGGGAATGGTTCCATCGCCGCGCATGACCCCTCTGGAGATGTTCGTACGCTTCCTGGGTCCGCTCCTGGGACCGCCCTACAATACCGGCAACCCACAGGATTACTACATCGCCGGGCAGCCGCTCTCTGTGGTAGGATCGCCTGCGAAGTCTATCATCGCCTTCTGCAACTCCTACGGTTATCACGAGGGCTACGGCGACTCGGACGTGGTGCCTGCGGTCTTCGGCGGCAACGGAAAGGAGGCAGTAGGCGCGACCTATGCGGTGATGGTGGACGGCCACGCCATGTACAAGAAGGGTAAGTTCCTCGACCTGGTACGCTTTGCGATGGAGCCACTGCGTCAGTAAGGAGGCAAGCATGAACAGGCAAATCAACCCGGTGCTGGCGATAATCATCATTGTGGTGTTTATCGCTATTGTAGGAGTAGTGATGTGGAATAACCTGCCGAAACCTGTGCCACCGGGTCAGGGGCGTAAACAGAGCGATTTGGACCTGAGCCGAGCCACCAAAGACCCGGCACAATTCCAGAAAGAGGTGCAGGAGCTGCTCGCACGCGACCGGGCGGAACGCGGAAACAAATAGACCCGCCGGAGGCGTATGGCGTAACGCTGTAGGGGCAGACCCCCGTGTCTGCCCCACCCGACAGGCGCAGGAAGGAGAGACCGAATGCTAACGAACAAGCGAATCACCTTTTGCCTGACCGCTGGTATCATCTTCTTCACCCTCAGCACCGCTTTCAGCCATGAAATCGGCAAACTGCGCAATCCCCAGATGCCCATTCCCGAACCGGGCACGGCGCAATGCGTGGTGGCAACCGCACGCGACCTGCCCGGCGGCGCGAAGGCGCAGGGCAAACCGGGTGACTACGTGCTGAGAAACCACGAAGCAACTTTCGTGGTGGCTGCGCCGCGCATGGCGGGCGGATACTCGCGCTACGGCGGACGTGTACTCGACGCGGTGCTGAATGAAGCCGGGCACGACGAAGACCTGCTGGGCGAAATCTTCCTTGCCACCGCCGACGAGAAAAGCCTTCTGAACCTGCGGGTACTGCGCGCGGTGAAGGCGGAGATACTCTCTGCCGGAGGCAAAGGCAAGCCCGCCCACCTGCGCGTGCACGCGGTGGACGACCGTTTCCCCATTGTAGACACCACCATCCGCATCCCCAGCAGCTCGCAGGGCTTGCAAGTCACCGTGGATTACATCCTGCACCCGGATACGCCCACGCTGGAAATCATCTGCACCCTGAACAACAGCAACCAGCAGGCAAAGGTGTATTCGCTCTTCTGGGGGCAGATTCTGGGTGATGGTCTGGTCAGCTATATCCCCCCATGGGGTAGCGTGGACTACGCTTTTCAGAAAGCGGCTGGTCCTCCCCTGTTGGGACTGGTGCAAACGCTGCCCGGTCCTATCCCTATGGTTGCAGCCGCAGGTTCACGGTTAGCATACGGCTTCATCATCCCACAGGAGGCGATTTCGCAGGTGATGAACGCCTCCAACATCTACCTGATGATGATAGGACGTCCGGTGAACCTTTCCGCCGGTCAGAAGGCGGAAATTCGAATGGCTCTGTCTGTCAGCGACGGGGATATGGAGCCGCTTCGCGCGGAGATGCGCCGCCTGCGCCAGCAGTCCGAAACGCTGTCCACCGTGCGCGGCAGAGTGGTGACCACCAATAACCGCCCTGTACCGGATGCGCGCGTGTACCTGGTTCAGCAAGGCGAAGGCGACGGGCAGATGCACACCGTCACCCGCACCGACAGCCGGGGTCGCTTCGAGGCGAAGGTACCGCCCGGTGAATACCGCGCCGTGGTGTTTGCCGATGGATATGCGCCCGCGAACGTAGCCTTGAAAGAGACGGTGGACATTGCGCTGCAGCCTCCAGCGCAACTGCAGATTGCCGTGCAGGATGATAAAGGCGCGTATCTACCCTGCGCACTGGTATTCGAGCGGCTATCCGGGTCGCTGCCCAACAATGAGCGCGTGCGCTATGGCGAGCAGGGTGACTACGGACGGTTCGACCGTGTCTATTACAGCCTCTCGGGCAACGAAACCATTCCCGTGGAACCGGGGCGATATCGCATCACCATCACGCGCGGGTTCGAGTATGAGATAGCACAACGCGAGATAGACCTGCATGCAGGCGCGAGAGCCGTGTGGCGGGCAACACTGGCGCGAACGGCGCAGATGCCGGGCTATCTCTCCGGCGACTTTCACGTGCACGCCCTCCCCTCCCCTGACTCGAGCGACCCGCTGGCAGACAAAGTGAGGGCGTACGTGGCGATGGGGGTGCAGATACTGACCGCTACCGACCACGATGTGCTGACCGATTACCAGCCGGCTATCCGTGCCCTGCGCGCCGAGCGGTGGATTACGTCGCTGGTGGGATGCGAAATCAGCCCGAACTTCGGTCTGGGACACTTTAACGCCTATCCTCAACGCTACGACCCCAACAAACCCAACGACGGCGCGATAGAGTGGTACGACCTCACTGCCGAGCAGATATTCGCTGCCGCGCGCGCCAATAACGACGGCGACACCATCGTGCAGGTCAACCATCCGCGAAGCCCCAGCATGGGCTATTTTAGCTGGGTGGGGCTGAACCCTGCGGAGGGTACCATAGCGCGTCCCGAAGAGTTCTCGCCCAACTTCGATGCAATTGAGGTCTACAACGGCGTGGACAGCAAACAGCTCGAGCAGACACTGCCCGACTGGTTCCACTTCCTGAACACAGGCAGACGCTACATCGCCATAGGCAATACCGACAGCCACAATGCCTATCGGCTGGAGCCCGGCTTCCCCCGCACCTACCTCTATTTTGGGCATGAGCAGGTTCGGCGCGTTACCCCCCAACAGGTCGTGCAGGCAATACGCAGTGGCAACGTGCTGGTATGCGGCGGACCGCTCATCGAGGTGAAGGCGCAGGGGAATCAGCCGATGGGTTCTACGGTGGTTGCGAACGAAGGTATCGTGCAGGTGCAGATACGGCTGGCGGCGCCGTCGTGGGTGCGGGTCAGCCGGGTCAAGGTGTACGTCAACGGGTCCGTGACTCAGGAACTACCCGTAGACCACCCACAGGGCAAGCCGTTGAACTGGCAGCAGACCCTGCAGCTGCGTGTGGACAGGGATTCGTGGCTGGTGGTACTGGCAGAGGGTGAGGGCTTCACCGCGTTGTATCCGGGTGTACGCCCCACGTCCTTCACCAATCCCATCTACATCGATGTGGATGGCAACGGGTGGCAGCCGCCAAGGTAGTTTACCCGCTTGCAGGAGTTTCTCCTTTTGTGCCAAAATAGATACTCGGCGAGCGTTGCACAGCGCCCGCCGAGGTGTTGTACTCTCGGGCGATAACTTTTCGCCTGTATCCCGGAGCGTCGGCAAACATCCGACGGGGAGGCAAAACAAAGGAGGAACAATCGTGAGGGCTGAGGCACCTGTCAAAAAGGCTCTGCCGAAATCTTTAACCCCACAGCGTTTGGTGGAATTGTACCGTAAGATGCTGCTTATCCGCCACTTCGAGGAACAATGCTCCCCCGCCTACCGACAGGGCAAAATGGGTGGATATATGCATGTGTATATCGGTCAGGAAGCGGTTGCTACCGGCTTTATTGCCCACATGCGTGATGACGACTATATGATTTGTTCCTATCGTGACCACGGACATGCCCTTGCAAGGGGCACTGACCCCCGCCCTGTGATGGCGGAACTGTTCGGACGCTACACAGGCGTAAGTAAGGGTAAAGGTGGCTCCATGCATCTGGTGGATGTGCAACGTGGCTTTCTGGGCGGATACGGTATCGTGGGTGGTATGGTGCCGCTGGCGGTCGGCGTGGGCTACGGCATACGCTACCGGGGTACAGACCAGGTGTGCCTCTGCTTCTTCGGCGACGGCGCAATGAACATTGGGCCGGTTCACGAGGCGTTAAACATGGCGGCGGTGTATAAGGTACCGGTGGTCTTCATCTGCGAGAACAACCGCTATGCCATGGCGACGCCCATAGAGTTCGCTTCGGCAGTACCTAATCTTGCCGAACGAGCCCGACAATACGGCATGCCCACCAAACAGATTGGGGGTATGGACCTGCTGGAGGTGTATCAGGAGGCAGAAGAGATTATCCACCACGTCCGCCACACGCCCGAGCCTTTCTTTGTGGAGGTGCTGACCTACCGTTTTGAAGGGCACGGCATCGCCGATAACCCCACCAATCAGGCACTATACCGCACAAAGGAGGAGGTAGAGTACTGGCGTCAACGCGACCCCATCGTGAGCACGGCACGCTTCCTGATAGAAAACGGTATTGCATCCGAGAGCGAATTGCTGGAGTGGGATAGCATCGCCAAACAGCAGGCGCTGGAAGCGGTTGCGTTCGCCGACGCCAGTCCTGAGCCGCCGCTGGAAGAGCTCTACCGCGACGTGTACACCGACATGGAGGTGCAGGAGTGGCGCTAATCACCTATCGTGAAGCCCTGCGACAGGCGCTGACCGAAGAGATGGAGCGCGACCCCAACGTGTTCCTGCTCGGCGAGGAAATTGGCAGGTATCAGGGCACGTTCCGTGTCACCGAAGGGTTGTTGCAGCGATTCGGCGGAATGCGCGTGGTGGATACGCCCATCTCCGAATCGGGCATTGCGGGCATGGCTATCGGCGCGGCGATGATCGGTCTGCGCCCTGTGGCGGAGTTCATGACCTTCAGCTTCGCGCTCATCGCGATAGACCAGATTGTGAACCATGCGGCTAAAATCCTGTATATGTTCGGCGGGCAAATCAGGGTGCCGCTGGTCTTTCGCGGACCGGCAGGCGGTGGAGCGCAGCTCTCTGCCCAGCACTCACACAGCCTCGAGTCATGGTACGCGCATATTCCGGGCTTGAAGGTGGTTACCCCAGCGACCCCTGCCGATGCGAAAGGGATGCTAAAAACCGCCATCCGCGACGATAACCCCGTTATCTTCATGGAGCACGCCAAACTCTACTCCACACGCGGAGAAGTGCCCGACGGCGAATACACCATCCCCTTCGGAAGTGCGGATGTCAAACGGAAAGGGCAGGACGTGACCATCATCACGTATTCCCAGCCGGTGCTGATGGCTCTGCACGCCGCCGACAAGTTGGCGGAAACGGAGGGCATCGAGTGCGAGGTGATTGATTTACGCTCCCTGCAGCCGCTGGATATGGATACGATACTGGCTTCCGTGCGCAAAACACACCGTGCGGTAGTGGTGCACGAGGACCATCGCAACGCGGGGTTCGGCGCGGAGATTGCGGCGCGTATTCAGGAGTTTGCCTTCGATGATCTGGATGCTCCCGTACTCCGCGTGGCGGGGGCGGACGTGCCGATTCCCTACGCGCGCAATCTGGAGCGAGCGGCATTCCCCAGTGAGGAAGACATTATTCGAGCGGTAAAGCGTGTACTGGTTTAAGGAGGAGGACTGATGGCACAGGTAATCATGCCCAAGATGGGCGACGGGATGACCGAGGGAACCATCCTGCGCTGGCTGAAAAAAGAGGGCGACACCGTAGAGATCGGCGACATCATCGCAGAGGTGGAGACGGACAAAGCCAGTGTGGAGCTGCCTGCCGAGGCGTCTGGCAAACTGGCGAATATTCTGGCGAAGGAAGGCGACACGGTGCCGGTAGGCACGGTGATTGCGGAGATTCTGGGCGAGGGCGAGCAGCCCCAGGTCACCACACCCGCCGAGCCAGCGGTTGCCGCCGAGGAGCCTGCTGCACCCCGCGGGGAGATTGCCGTCTCCGAGCCAGAGGTCAGCCCCACCGAAGCACCGGCGCGGGAGCGTGTTAAAGCTTCGCCACTGGCGCGACGTATCGCCGAAGAGGCTGGCATCGACCTGGCGATGGTCAGGGGTACCGGTCCAGGTGGGCGCATTGTGGAGCGCGATGTGCAGCAGTTCATTGCTGCACGTCAGGCTGCCCCGCGCGTGCCTGTTGCAGAGCCTTCGCCCGCTGTGTCTCCTCCTGAAGCCGCCGCGCTCACCGGGGGTGAGCCGCTCAGCCGAATGCGCCGGCTTATTGCGGAACGCACCACGCTGACCAAGCAAACAGTGCCGCATTTCTACGTCACCATGGACATCGACATGACGGAGGTGATGGCTCTGCGCGAGCGGCTGAACGCGGCGCTACCGGAAGACGCCCCCAAAATCTCGGTCAACGATTTGGTCACCAAAGCGTGTGCACTCGCTCTGGCACGCTACCCCCAGGTGAACGCGCTCTACCAGCACGATCGCGTCTATCCCAGCAGCGAGGTGCATATCGGCATCATGGTCGCGGTACCAGGCGGTCTTCTCGCGCCGGTGCTGCGACACTGTGAGCGCAAAACGCTCCGCCAGATTGCCGCGGAGACACGCCAGCTTGTCGAAAAAGCACGCTCCGGACGCCTGGCATCCGACGAGTACACCGGCGCAACCTTCAGTATCTCCAATCTCGGCATGTACGGGGTGGACGAGTTTATCGCCATCATCAACCCGCCGGCGGTAGCTATTCTGGCAGTAGGGGCAGTGCAAAAGCAACCAGTTGCCCTGGACGACGACACGGTCGCGGTGCGTCCGCGCATGAAAGTCACTCTCTCGGCAGACCATCGTGCGCTGGACGGTGCGGTCGCCGCCGAGTTCCTGCGTGAGCTCAAGCGGATTCTGGAAAACCCTTATACCATGATAGAGTAGCGCAATCCCATGCATAGGCGCGCTCCGTTGCGACCGCCACCAGAGGGCAAGTGCTCTCGATGGAAATCATGGGCTAGAGTGAGGTGTGGACGGCTGACACCTGCGGTTGTGTATTTCTCTCCGGAACCCTTGACAGGTATATCAATTTCAGTATATAATCTGTATAGCATTTTGGGGGAGGAAGGAACATGACGCGCGGACTAACACCGAAGCAGGAGATGATTCTCCGCTTCATCCTGCACTACACCCGTGAAAACGGCTACCCGCCCACTATTCGCGAAATCGGAAACCAGTTTGGTATCTCCAGCTTGCGTGGGGTGACCGTGCATCTGGACGCCCTGCAGCGGAAGGGCTACATTGCGCGGGAACACAAAAGCCGCAGTATCCGTATCATACACCCTGAGTTCGTGCAACATCTGGAAAGCTCGCCCGATGTGGCGATGCTACCGCTGGTGGGAACCATTGCAGCGGGCACGCCGGTGCTGGCATCCCAGAACATCGAGGCGCTGGTTCCGGTGCCGCGGGAGATGGTGCATAACATTGAGGGCGCATTCCTGTTGAGGGTTCGGGGCGACTCGATGGTGGGAGAACACATCCTGCCTCGCGACCTGGTGATTATCAAGCCACAAAGCACCGCCGAGAACGGCGAGCTGGTGGCGGTGTTGATCGGTGACGAAGCCACTATCAAGCGCATCCAGTACGACAACGGCAAAGTGCGCCTGTTGCCAGCAAACCCGGCGTACGAGCCGATTGAAGTGCGCCCCGAAGAGACCCGCGTCATCGGCAAGGTGATAGGGCTGTTGCGCTCGTATGACAGAGGATTGGCTTACTGAGCGAAGGCGCGACCTTGCAAAGGTTTCACAGGCCACCAGGCAGGAACCTCCTCCCGCAACGCCGTAAGGTGTTGTAGAAACCACAGTGGAAACAGGAGGCTTTTGCAACGATGTGGTGCAGAACGGTGGTCGTTTCGCTTCTTGTGGTGGCGATGACGGGAGTGTGCCTGGCGCAGGAAAAGCCTGCCAAGCCACCGCGGGGAGCTATCGTGTTATTTGACGGGAAAGACCTGTCCAGGTGGGTGTCGCGAGATGGCAGATCGCCCGCCCGATGGGAAATTACTCAGGACGGAGCGATGCAGGTGAAGTCGGGCACGGGCGACATCATGACTCGTGACGAGTTCGGCAGCTTCCAGCTGCATATCGAGTTCAACATCCCCCCCATGCCCCAGGCCAGCGGGCAGGGACGAGGCAACAGCGGCGTGTACCTGCACGGTTTGTACGAGATACAGGTGCTCGATTCTTACCAGAACGAAACCTACGGCAAGGGAGGCTGTGCCGCCATCTACGGCATCAAAGACCCCGACAAGAACATGGCGAAGCCGCCAGGGCAGTGGCAAACCTACGACATCACCTTCATCGCGCCGAAGTTCGACGATGCCGGTAACGTGATTGCCAACCCGCGCGTCACCGTGCGGTGGAACGGCGTGCTGGTACATGATAACGTGGAGATACCACGCATCACTGCGGGCGGTATCGGTGACAGGATGCGCAAAACCGGACCCATCCTGCTGCAGGATCACGGCAACCCTGTCCAGTACCGCAACATCTGGATACGACCCTTGAAGGATTAGCATGAGTCTGTCTCCTTCCAAACTGGTGATTGCGCATCGGGGCGCCAGTGCGTACCTGCCGGAACACACACTGGCGGCGTACGCCCTGGCGCTCGGTCAGGGGGCTGACGGTATCGAAACCGACGTCGTGCTCAGCGCAGACGGAGTGCCCATCTGTCTGCATGACCTCTGGCTGGAAACAACCACCGATGTCGCCGAGCACTACGATGGACGGTCGCGCTCGGACGGGCACTATTACGCGCTCGAGTTCACCTCCGAGCAAATCGCACAGTTGCGCGCTTTCGGACGGGTCAGCCATGCAGAGCGCACCGAGCTTCCCCGAATGCACGTCGTGACTCTGGAAGACCTCCTGCGGCTTCGGCAGCACCTGCACCGCACCACAGGCAAGCGATTCACGCTCCTGGTGGAAATGAAGGCGCCGCAGTTTCACCGCGAACAGGGTAAGCCGCTTGAGGAACCTGTATTGCAGGTGCTGGAACACTACGGGTGCGCCACCCCCGAAAGTGGAGTCATCGTGCAGAGTTTCGACGCCCATAGCCTGCAGCGCCTGCGCCATGAGCTGCGCACCAGCCTGCCCATCTACCAGCTGACGGGACACATGCTGACGCGGGAACAGGTCGACGAGGTGGCTTCCTACGCGGATGGTATCTCCGCCCAGCGATGGCTGATTGAGGACGCAGAGGGCAACCCTGTTGACGGAGGGCGTCTGGTTGCGGATTGTCATGAAAGGGGGTTAAGTCTCTTCGTCTGGACGATGGGTCAGGACGAGGAAGCTGTCCGGCGCATGTTCTGGCGATACGGCGTGGACGGCGTGATTACCGACAACCCCGACGTGGCAGTACGTGCCCGCTCCGCAGGGCTCACCACAGAGAACGCAGAGAAAGGAACCCCGCCGTGAACCCCGTGTCCTCTGTGGTGAGCTCTTTACAGACGCGAGAGCCGAATCGCAATGTCCCGCTCAATGGTGGGCAGTTCTAACCTCAACCCGGATTGGCTTGCAGTCAGCGTTTGCGTGGACAGCGGCTTGCCCTCATAGGTGTCCCAAATCTGCACACGGTAACGCCCGGGCGTCCAGTCAGCGATATGCAGGATGGTGGGCGGCACGGCTGCAGGCGGACGTTTCACCACGTTGACCTGGTACCACGTATACTGCGCGTGCTCGATGTAGAGCAGCGAAGTCTTCTTGCCGTGCAAACCGAACAGGCGCAGCGGTGGCTCGGTTTGTTTCACCGCCCGCTCCAGCACGTAGGAAACGAACATCCAGTCGTTACCGATGTTTTCCACCTTCACCGTCTGCTTACCAGCTGGTATCTCCACGCTGTATTCGCCGTTGTACTGGGTGAGGGTGTCTGTCTTTTCGGTATCGTCGGGGTCGGGCATGTCTTTGTCCAGCACGCGCACGCCATTGCGCTCCACAATGAGATGCGCCCCACCATGCCCCGAGACACCCGTCACGGAGATGCGCAGGCGTGTGGGATGGGGCAGGTCGGTTTCGAATGTGAGCGGGTTGTGCTTGTCGCGATGGTTGCGCAGACCATGCAGCAGCCCGGCGACCTGCTCTCGAATGGTCACTTTTCCTTCGGCATCTATCCGCACGGTGGTCGGGCGGTTGGAGGGATGCGGTTCCCACGAGGTGGGTCCCTGCAGCGTCAGGTCGTTGTAAACGGGCGATTCGGCGGGCTGCTTCAGGGTGAAAGTGGCTTTTTGCACCCGGCGGAAGCCCTCTTTGGGGAAGTTCACCCCCTGAATGAATCGGCTCAGCGCGGCAAAGTGGGAGTACAGGTTGTTGGGATGGATATGGTTATCCCACCACCACAGCATGGCGGTGCCTGCCGCGCCGTCCATGAGCGTGCTCCAGATGCCGCTGTGCAGGGCGACTCCGGTGGGGTCCACACGCGGGTCTTCGCCCATCGCGCCCGCGCCGAACTCCGCCACGTAATGGGGCTTGCCATACGCCTCCTTCTTTCGGTGAAAGAAGGTGAGCGCTGCTGAAACATCGCGGGAGCCGTAGTTGTGGGTGGTCGTATAGTCGATGATGGGCAAGCGGTCAATCACCTCGCGCCCGTTCGAGTCGGCGAAGCTGGTGGTGATGAGGTGCTTCCATGGGTCCAGACGGCGCAGGTAATCACCCATGTCACGGTGCCAGCGGGTGATGAGGTCTAATTTGTAGGCGTCCGGGCCCACGATATCCACCTCGTTCCAGAACTGCCAGCTCAGCACATTCGTGCACCAGCCATACCGCGCTACCAGATAGCGCAGTTTGTTGCGGTAAGCGCGAAGCATCTCGGGGTGCGTCCAGAACTCTATCGGCTCCTTCAGAGGGCCTCCGTTGGCAGCGTTATGCGGCGTCTCTTCCCAGTAGGGGAAGCCCCCGTACTGGCGTTTGCGCAACTCATTGAAGCTGTCGAAACATATCATCACGTACATCCCCAGCCGGCGGGCCAGATTCAGCACGTAATCCAGCCTCCAGGCGTTAGCGAGGTCTATCTTGCCCACACCATAGCATTCACGCGGCTCACCGGTTCGTTCCAGCCCAAAGGTTACCCATGACGGACCGAGCCACACCCGAAAATAGTTGCCTCCCGCCTGCGCGTAGCGGGGTAGCCAGTCGTCGTAGTCGAACGTGCCGCGGCTTCCACCCCAGCACACGTTCGCACCAATGGGGATGTAGGGCTGACCGTTGTCGAAGACAAAGTATCGCCTGTCGTCTTTGCTGAGGCGCACGAAGCCCGCCCGTTGCGAGGCAACACACTGAAACGCAATGGGCTGAGAGCGCACCGTCTTGCCCGTGCGGTCGCGCACCGTAACCACCAGCTGGTACTTGCCTACTTGAGCAGGCGCGAAACGGATGCGCCAGTCAGGTTCTCCGGCTGGAGCCATGCGCTCATCGCGGCCATCCAGCCGACGGGTATACGCGCGGTAGTAAAAGCCGGGTACCTGCACTGTCGTCCCCGCAGGAGTGCGGAACACACCGTCCACCGCAATCTCTTCGGGGTCAAAAGCGTTATCATAGGTCGCCTGCAGGTTCAGGCGGAACTCGATCAGTTCGTAGCGCGGCACCTGCGTGCGGCTCGGTTGCACCGACAGCAGGCGCAGCGGGCGGTCGTCGGAGATGGGCGGCTGCAACTGCTGCATCAGCTTATCCTCCCATTCGCTGCAGGATTTGTCTCAGCTGTTTGGCGAAACGCGGGACAGCTTGCTCGGCAGGGTCGGTATACTCGTACTCGATGGAGATGTAGCCCTTATACCCCGCCTTCTGCAGGATACGCAGGGCGCGTTCGTAGTCCACCTCCGTTAGCCTGCCGTTATTGGTGCGATAGTGGGTTTTGGCATGGGTGGTGACCACGTAGGGAGCCACCTGCTCGAACTGCGCATAGATGTCGCCGGTGAAGTTGCCCAGGTCCAGGTTCAGCCCGAACCAGGTGCTCTGCACCGCGCGGTAGATTCGCAGCACCTGTTCCGCGGTGGAAGTGATGCCTCCGTGGTTCTCCAACGCGACCACCACACCCTGAATCGCCGCGTAGTCAATCACCTCGCGCAGGCAGTCCACCACCCAGTTATATGCCTCTTCCTCGGTGTGCCCTTCCGGCACAGCACCTGCGAACACGCGGATGCAGGGTGCGCCCAGCACCACCGCGTTGTCTATCCACTGTTTGGTCATCTCCACATGCTGGCGTCGTTTTACCGGATCTGCCTGCGCAAAGTTGTTGCCCACCGCCGTGCCCGAGATGTGCATGCCGTATTCAAAGCACGTGCGCTTGATTTCGTTCAGTGTGGCGCGGTCGGTAGCGGGGAAATAGTAAGCGGTGAGCTCTACCCCGTCCAGTCCTATCTCAGCGCAGGTGCGGATGAAGTCTTGCAAGGTCATCTTGCGACTGGTCAGCAGGTCTCGATACGAATAGGCACAACAGGCGAGTCGCATGGTATATCCTCCCTGATAACGGGCTTTTGTTTTCTGATTCGTAACGGAGCCTTTCGTTCCTGCAAAGGAAAAGACGGTTGCACCGTTGTATCACTGCGCTGGAGGGATATGCTCTGCCGCAACAGGAATCTGCACGGTGAGCCTCCTGATGAGAACAATCACTCCCACCCCGAGCACCTCTGCGAACCGGGTTGGTGAGTTGGCGAAAACCTCGGGGAATACCGGGCACGGCAGGTGGAAGTGAATGGGAAAGATTGTGAAGATAGTGACGGTACTGCTGGTGCTAACAGCCACTGCGCATGGACAAGTCGGCTGGCGAGTGGATGCAGGTCAACCCGCCCTTTGGCGACCCATGCCGGGCTGGCTGGGCAATCCATCGCAAAACGCCCTGGTGCAACCCACACGAGAAGGCTTGCGCTTTGTGGTGCCCGAGGAGGGCAAGGGAATGAAGTGGTTATGCCCTGCGCACTGGGTGAACACACAGCGATTTCGCTACCTGGCAGTACGCTACCGGGCACGCGGAATCTACCCGAATCCGGGCGATTACTTTCTCTATCTCAACGACAGCAGTGACCTCCCCGAAACGTCGCGCTATCTGCTTCGCCTCTCCGACCTGCGTGTCGATGGAGAATGGCACTGGGCAACGGTTGACCTGCTCCAGCAGCAGATCCGCCCCTACTTGAAACATATCGCCCTGCAGGTGCAGGCGGCAGAGCCAAACGCAGAGGTAGTGGTCGCCGACATCTCGTTTCGTGACACGCCGCCAGAGGGCACGCCCGCGAAGCAGGAATCAGCCCAGCCGTACCGCGAGCAGGTGTTGCCTCTGTCGGATTTGGGGCGTCTGCGAGCGCAACCTGACTGGCTGGGCAATCCCTCCGCGCAGGCTTCGGTGGTGGCGGGAGCTGACGGGGTGCACCTGCGTGTGCCAGAAGCGGGACGAGGCATGAAATGGAGTCTGAATTTGCAGACTCCCCTGCAGCTGCACGAGACGCCATACGTGATAGTGCAATACCGCGCCAGAGGCGTTGCCAGCAGCAGCGACTACTTCCTCTATATGGCACCCGAGCAACCCAGCCTTCCGCAAGAGCAGTATACACCGCTGCGGCTCAACGAGGTGGTCTCTCTGGGCAAATGGCGCACGCTGGTGGCGCGCGTACCGGAGGCGACCAGGGAAGGGTTATCCACACTGGCTATTCAGGTGCAGGCAAGCGAACCCAACGCAGAGGTGGTGATACGCTCCATCCGGTTTGCTTCACAGCCACGGGAACAGCTGCTCTCCCCCGAAGACGACCTGCCCGAGCCACGTTCCGCAGCTGCAGGAAAGTTCTTGCCGGTAGACGTGAGCGCACGCTATAACTTCAGCCTGAAACAGGTGGCTTCGGGATTGCCCCTGAGCAGCTATCGGTTTCGGAACCAGCTGGTGGTCGCCGCGGGCGTGCCCTTCCGGGTAGCTACTGGCGAGCGCAACGTGGTGTCGATAGCAGGTGAGACCGGCGTTATCTCTGTGCCATTGCCCTCTGCCCTGCAACGACAGGTGCCGGGCGAGATATACTTCCTGCTTGCCGCCGACTTTCCTCGATGGGAGGAACCCGCCTACGGTGGGGGCACACTCTATCGCGTGCAACATCCACATCGTTTTGTGGTGCAGCTGCTGTATGCGGATGGCACGACGGAAGAGGTGTTCCCCCTGCGAGTCGCAACCGGGCGGCATGAGGTGATAGCAGGCATTAATGTGTATGTGGTGCCGGCAAACAGAGTCCTGCGGGAGGTTCGGCTGCGCGACCGAATGCGCCTTGGAGAGTTTGGGCTATGCGCGGTTACCCTGAACACGGGCAAACGGCGTTTTGACCCCGCCCTGTGGACGTCTGCAGTGCCCGTGAGCGGGCGTCGCGGAACATGGAATCCGCCGTCTCGTGTAGAGGTCAAAAGCACAAACGGAGGGTTCATTCTACAAAACGCGAACGTCCGACTGCAGATAGATACCGTACAGGGCATCCGGCTGAGAGAGTTTTCCCTGCTGCCCATCCGACGCAACATCCTGACGCAACCGGTACCCCTGTTCGCGTTGCGCTCCTGGGATGGTACGATGTCGGTAACCAGCCTGGACTACCGGGCTGCAAACACCTCTGCGCAATCCGGGACCGTGCGGTTCGAGTGCGTTCCCGCAGGCAAAGATTTACCGGTTGTGATCCTGCAAATGCAGATGGACGACGAAAGCCGCCTGCGGCTCACAGCAACCATCCTGAACCGCAGGGATAGCTCTCATCGCTGGATTGTCTCTCTGCCGTACGGATGGACGTTCCGCATCGGCGATGGAGATGTATACGCCTATCCTCTGCGCACCCTGCTCATCAGCGACCGCGATGGCGACTGGCGGTTTCGCTACAGCGGTACCATGCCCCTGCAAATGCTGGACCTGAGCAACCACCAGCTGGGTGCCGGCGTCGGCGTGCTGATGACCGACCTGACGGGTACCGACCGCTACCTGCACCTGTTACGTCGGGGCACGGTAACCACTGTATCCACCGAGTGGCGTTGCGACCCGCTTCAGCCCGGCGAAGGTAAAGAGCTGCAGATAGAATTGTTTGCGCATCCGGGCGACTGGAGGGAGACTTTCGCACACTACCGGAAGTGGGTAGAGACATGGTATCGTCCCCTCGCACCCCGCAAGCAGTGGTTCCGAAAAGCTTTTGCTTTCCGGCAGGACTATATAGCCGAGGGGCTGTACGACCCCGGCAGCCAGACCTATCATTTCGAGGAGCGCATCGCACTGGCGCGGAAGGCTTTCGGTGCCTGTGACTATTTGCATATCTTCGACTGGGGAACGACTCCTCTGGGACGAGTGGGAGACTACGACCCGTGGGGGAATCCCCTTTCCTCGGCGGATGCTTTTCGGCAGGCAGTGCAGGCAACACAGGCACAGGGCGTACCGGTGGGACTGTACATCGAGGGCTATCTGGTGGACGAGCGGTCGAAAGTGGCTCAAGCGCATCTGCAGGAGTGGGGCTGGCGTGGGCGTGAAGGACAGGTGCTTCGCTGGGCGCCGCAGTCGTCAGAATTCTTCATGTGTCCCGGAGCAGAGGGCTGGCGACGATATCTGACACAGACCTACCGGCGCGTCAGTGCGCAGACAGGCGCCATGGGTTTTTACATCGACGAGTTCGGTTTCGGCGATCGTGACTGCTTCGC
Source organism: Bacillota bacterium (assembly GCA_023511455.1). Lineage (NCBI taxonomy): Bacteria > Bacillati > Bacillota > Bacillota bacterium. Next base: position 71,563 of record JAIMBJ010000010.1, on the reverse strand, counting down.
GCAGGGACACGAGCATCCCGTGGGCTGGCACCTTTTGCCCGCCGAGGGGAAAATGACCCGTAGCCTCCGCGAGGTGTTGGACCCCGAAACGGTACTTTACACGGAGAACTTCCCGCCGGATATCCATACCATCCTGCAGGACGGCAGTTTCGACTACGCCATTAACTATTACCAGACCGTCGCCCGAAACTGGACACCCATGCCGCTGCGTCTGTCGAGATTCGCCTTTCCCGACTTCAAGGTGTTCCAGATTGTGGTCTGCGACTACCCGACTGGCAGCAACGAGGAGGCGGTGCTGCAGGTGTTCTTCAACGGCGACGGCTACTGGCTGCAAGGTGACCCTGATACATGGTTCACTCCCGAAACGCTGGCGACCCTGCGCAGGTGTATCCGTATCCTGCGCGAGCACGCCGACGCCTTCGCCGGTGACCGCTGCGAACCGCTGGTGCCCACCCTGCAGGATGGTGTGTTTGCGAACCGCTTTACCTCTGCCGACGGGCGTAAGAACGTCTGGACGCTTTACAACGCCAGCTGGCGCAGTGTGAAGGGGAAAGTGATAGCGGTACCCCATGTGCCGGGTGCACGCTATCTGGATGCATGGAACGGCAAGCCGCTACAGCCAGCTATTTCAGGAGGCAAAGCCATACTGGAGCTGAGTTTGCCACCGCACGGAGTGGGCTGCGTGGTGCAGGTAAGGTAAAAACCCGGCGGGGCGCGCACGCTCCCGCCAGGCAACGTGGAGGGTTTCTGCAGGGTTATTTCGCTTGCAGCAACAGCACCGAGGGTTTTCAGAGGGACATATCCTGTTGTTCCACACCGCGAGCCGCCTGCCGGCGGTTCCTCCAGTAGGCGTAGCCCAGCCCTCCTGCTGCCACAGCAAGCAAAAGCACCACCATCGCCACGTCCAGACGCTTCAGCACTTCCCTGCCGAACCACTGCGCCAGATACGCCACTAGGAAGAAGCGCATGCCCCTGCCCACCACGCTCGCCAGCATCATCGCCACGATGTTGAAACGAAACACCCCACTGGCAATGGTGAACACCTTGTAGGGAATAGGGGTAAATGCTGCGATGAAAACCGCATACACCCCGTAGCGGTTATACAGCTGCTCTACCCGTTGCACCTTTTCTTCCCCAAACCAGCGGTGCACCAGCGGATAACCGCCGTATGCGCCGATAACCCATCCCAGCACTGCGCCCAGCACGCTACCCACCGTGCAGACCGTTGCCACCAGCGATGTGGAAGGCGCGTTAGGCGTTAACACCAGACCAATCATCAGCACGTCGGGTGGAACTGGAAAAAAGGACGACTCGATAAAAGCCACCACGAACAGACCGGTGAGCCCATAGGCTTCAACCATCCCCATTGCCCACTGGAACAAACTGTGCATGGCTAAAAACCTCCCTCTGTAATTATAGGCGGTAACGGGCGAGGTGTCTACAGGTGTAGAGGTAAACGCAGCCGCAGAGGTGCTGCCTGGCAACCTTTACAGCGAGAGGCAGGCTTACCGAGGGGATGGGGTCTGTCGGGGCATGACGGTGGAAGGCGCGACATGCGCCACCTGAATCAACATCACGCGCTGGCTATCGCGCCAGATGCACCTTTCTCTGCCCCAGTAGACCACATAGACATCTCTGCCATCCGCGGCGCGTGCCCAGTGGTTCTCTCCCACGCCGGTGCAAAGCGCCACGTATGCGCCCGGCTCCACCATCAGCTCCTCGCGAAAGATGTAGAGGCGGTCTGCCAGCGTGCGTGGGTCGGCGCAGAAGTAGCTCTCGTCGGTCACCGCCCAGCCGCGCAGGTTCTCATAACGCAGAGACTGATTGCGGATGACCACAAACTCTCTGCGCGGATGGTCCCCCGTTTCCACTCCAATCACCCGAAACATCAGCTACCTCCTGAAAGGAAAAAGGGGTTGCGAGGGTGCCGCCACCCTCGCAACCAATGTGGCAGCCCGGTTATTAAGAGCATCCCGAAGTTGCGCCACAGTTCAGGCACTTGTAACACGCGCCATTACGCACCATAATGGAGCCACATTCCGGGCAGGGAGGCGCATCCGCCTGAAGCTGGAAAACCAGCTGTTCGGCGGCGCGCAAGGTTCGTGCAGGCTCCGACACTTTTTCGGCAAGACCGGTGTGGTTTTCAATTGACGTTACCTCGCTCGCCGGCTGTTGCTCTGGCGGGAGGAACTTCAGCGCGAGCCACCGGAAGATGTAGTCCATGATGGACTTGGCGAAGCGAATTTGCGGGTTGTTGGTGACGCCCGACGGCTCGAAGCGCATGTGCGCGAACTTGTTCACCAGCGTCTCCAGCGGCACGCCATACTGCAGCGCGAGCGAGATGGCTGTGGCGAAGCTGTCCATCAGCCCCGATACCACCGAGCCTTCCTTGCTCATGGTGATGAAAATCTCGCCCGGCTTGCCATCGGGGTATAGCCCCACGGTAATGTATCCCTCGTGCCCACCCACACTGAACTTGTGGGTGATGCTCTGCCGCTCGTCGGGTAGTTTACGGCGCACCGGGCGCGCCTCCTGCGGCTGTTTCTCCAGCTGTTCGCTGGTTTTCTTGGTGCTCAACGGCTGCGTACGCTTGGAGCCGTCGCGGTAGATGGCGATGGCTTTCACGCCCAGCTTCCACGCCTCGATTAACGCCTCCATGATGTCTTCCACCGTGGCGTCGTTGGGCATGTTCACCGTCTTGGAAATCGCGCCCGACAGGAAGGGTTGCACCGCGCCCATCATCTTGATGTGCCCCATGTAGTGGATGCTGCGCTGACCGTTGGCGGGTTTGAAAGCGCAGTCGAACACCGGCAGGTGCTCGGGCTTGAGGTGCGGCGCGCCCTCGATGGTATCGGTGCGTTCGATGTACGCCATGATGTCCTCGATCTGCTCCTGCGAGTAGCCCAGTCGCTGCAACGCTTCGGGCACGGTGCGATTGACAATCTTCATCATGCCGCCGCCCACCAGCGTCTTGTACTTCACCAGAGCGATATCGGGTTCCACGCCGGTGGTATCGCAGTCCATCATGAAGGCGATGGTGCCGGTAGGCGCGAGCACGGTCACCTGTGCGTTTCGGTAACCGAACTGCTCGCCCAGCGAAAGGGCGTTATCCCAGCACTCGTAAGCGGCACGCAACAGTTGGGGCGGCACGGTCTCTTTCGCCTCCATCTTATCCAGATGGGCGCGGTGCATGCGGATGACCTCCAGCATCGGCTCGCGGTTTCGGGCGAAGCCGGGGAAGGGTCCGCCGCAATCGCGTGCAATGACAGCAGACTGGGTATATGCCTCCCCGGTCATGATGGCGGTGATGGCTGCAGCATAGGCGCGTCCGGCGTCGCTGTCGTAAGGCAGGCCCCGCGCCATTAGCAGGGCACCCAGGTTCGCATAGCCCAGCCCCAGCGGGCGGTAATCGTGGCTGTTCTGGGTGATTTTGGGCGTGGGGTAGGCGGCGTTATCCACGATAATCTCCTGCGCGGTAATCATGATGCGCACCGCGTGGCGGAACGCCTCGACGTCGAACTCGCCATCCGGCTTGCGGAACGCCATGAGGTTCAGGCTGGCGAGGTTGCAGGAGGTGTCGTCCAGAAAGACAAACTCGCTGCAGGGGTTGCTGGCGTAGATACGGTCGGTGTTCTTGCAGGTGTGCCAGCGGTTGATGGTGTCGTCATATTGCAAGCCGGGGTCGCCGCAAATCCAGGTCGCCTCGGCGATTTCGCGCAGCAGGTCGCGCGCGTTGTAGGTGTCTGCGACCTCGCCGGTGGTCACATATCGCGTCTGCCAGGGCAGTCCTTTGAGGGCGGCTTCCATAAAGGCGTCGCTCACGCGCACCGAATGGTTGGCGTTCTGGTAGGAGACGCTGTCGTAGGCGCCGCCCGGCACGTTGAAGTTGCCGTCATAGCCCGCTTCGATGAGCGCCCACGCCTTCTTCTCCTCCTCCGCCTTGCTACGGATGAAGGCGAGGATGTCCGGATGGTCGGCATTGAGGATGACCATCTTGGCGGCGCGGCGCGTTTTGCCACCGCTCTTGATGACCCCGGCGAAGGCGTCGAAACCCCGCATGAAAGAGACAGGTCCCGATGCTGTGCCACCACCCTGCAAATGCTCGCGCGAGGAGCGCAGGCGCGAGAAGTTGGTGCCCGTGCCCGAGCCGTACTTGAACAGCATCCCCTCCGTCTTCACCAGGTCCAGAATGCTCTCCATGCTGTCCTCGACGGAGTTGATGAAGCACGCGCTGGCTTGCGGGCGCTCTCCGGGCACGCCCACGTTGAACCACACGGGGCTGTTGAAGGAAGCTTTTTGCATCAGCAAAAGGTGGATGAGTTCTTTGTGAAAGGTATCGGCGTCCTCTTCGGAGGCGAAGTATCCGTCTTTGCGCCCCCATGCGGCGATGGTGTCGGCGACACGGGAGATGAGCTGTCGGACGCTGCGTTCCCGCTGGGGGCTTCCCAGCAGACCCCGGAAGTACTTGGAAGCCACCACGTTGGTCGCCAGCTGGCTCCAGAACTCCGGCACCTCCACGTCTTTCTGCTCGAAGACCACCTCTCCGCGCTCGCCGGTAATGGAAGCGGTGCGCAGCTCCCAGCGCACCTCGTCGAAAGGATGCACGCCGGGGCGAGTGAAAAACCGCTCAAAGCGCAAGCCGGGTGCAGGCTTCTCCTGAACGACACCTGCCGCATCTTCTGCCGGCGGGGAGGTCTCCTCGATAATCTCCAGTTCGAAGTGCTGCTTCGTCGGTTCCATGAATCAAACACTCCTCCTTATTCAAAGCTGAACATCGGTGCGGCGCTATTTTTGCCGCCGCTGGCGAGTGAGCATGTTCACCAGCTCGCGGAACTGCGTGGCGTCCTCAAACTGGCGGTATACGGAGGCGAAGCGCACGTACGCTACCTGGTCCAGCTGCTTGAGCCGTTCCATCACCAGCTCGCCAATCTCTGAGGACTTCACCTCGCGCTCTCCGCGATTGATGAGCACCTGCTCGATGTCGTTGGCGATCTCCTCGAGGGCATCGATAGAGATAGGGCGCTTCTCGCAGGCGACCTGCATCCCGCGCAATACCTTGTTGCGGTCAAACGGTTCCCGCCGTCCGTCGTTCTTCACCACCATCAGTTTGAGCTCCTCAATCTCCTCAAAGGTGGTGAAGCGCCGACCGCACGCCAGGCATTCACGCCGTCGCTTAATGGCCTCGCCATCGCGTATCGGGCGCGAGTCAAGCACCCTGTCCTCGGGGTGACCGCAATATGGGCACTTCACGTTGTCATTCCCCCCTTGCCGGCAATGGGGTTGTTGCCCAGATATTGGGCAACTCCATTTATATCACACAACATATAGGGGTGTCAAGGGGTTTTCAGGGGATTTTTCAAAAAATTATGCCGCTTTTTGATGCCTGCACTGTACGGGGAGTACGCCACCATGCTTGTATATGTGTCCCTCCTTCTTCTGGTAATGTTCTGCCCGCGTGAAGATGCGGTCAAGACTGAGGTTGAAGCTATCACACAGGGGTTGCCACCTGTCGCGTAATTGAGTCCACTCCTTCCGGTCTCGATCTAAAAACCAAGCTACCTCACCAATCAAGAGGTCTTCCACGCGCGGCAGGTATGTGACTGTCCTTAGGGTAGGACGGACGATGTACCGCTGTGCCCGTTGCAGACAGCTCCCCGTGAAGGGTAGTTATGGGCAATGTACACATGAATGGAGATGGTTCGCTTCTCGCCTCGATGTGAGAGCCAGATGTAATCCGCCTAGCACATGCAACGATCGCGGGTGCTTTCAAGGACCTCCTCCGAAAACCATTCGCACAACATATCGAGGGGAGAGGGTAAAATCTGGTTGGCTTTTGTATCCAAAATCTGACATAGTGGCTCGAGGTGCGAGACGTTCAGGTCAGCCACAAAGTCGATGTCCCCGCAATAAGACCTGGGTTCCCCGTAAAGATAGCGAGCCACTGAACCCACTAGGGCGTAGCGAACATCCAGCTGTTGCATCACGGTGTCGAAATGGGCAATCGCAGAATAGACATCCGCATCCAGTTCCATAACAGTAAACCCTCCTTCGCTCCAGTCGTCAGATTCAGGCAGTCTACTGCCTGTGTACTGTTTTCGACCCAGCAGGTGGCAAAAAAGTTTCAGTACAATGTAGTGAACTGAAACACCGAGCTACACCCCCTGTCTACCTTGACAGTCTCCTTCGGGTATGGTACACTAGCACCGTGACGAAAGAAAGTAAGTTACGACAGTTTTCAGCTTAGCAGGAAGGATGCAACCCGCCTTGGCTGTGCTCCTGGAGGGCGGATTGTATCCTTCTTTTTGCGAAAAGGCTGAGAGTTTGTCCCCAATTAGTCGGTGAGGCACAGAGACACGATGCAAGTTACGACTCAGACACTGGAAAACCAGACGGTAGCCCTGCAGGTAGAGGTCGAACCGGAGCGCGTCAACCAGGTTTTCGAGCGGGTATACCGGCAGCTGGGCAAATATGTCGAGGTGCCGGGCTTTCGCCCGGGCAAAGCTCCCCTTGGGCTGGTGCGCCAGGCGTTGCGCGAGGACTACGTGCGCGAACGCGTGCTGGAACAGCTGCTGCGAGAGACGATGAACACCGCGATGGAACAGGCGCAAGTCGAGCCATACGGCGCGCCGCCTGAGCTGGACGTGCAGCAGCTGGAAGAGGGCAAACCGATGCTCTATTCCCTGAAGGTACCTCTGGAACCCAAGGTGGAGCTCGGTGAGTATCGAGGCTTGAAGGTCACCCGCTACCAGCCGGTTGTTACCGATGAGGACGTGACCAACGAGATAGAATCGCGCCGACGCCAGTTCACCCGATACGAGCGAGTAGACCGTGAGGCGCAGACGGGGGATGTGGTCTTCGTGACGATGGTGCCGCAGATCGAGGGAGAGGCTCATCCGCTTTCCACCCGACGCAATCTGATACACCTTACCGAACAGATGCAGGCTCACCCCCTGGGCAAGATGCTGATGGGTATGAAAGCGGGCGAGGTGAAAGAGGAGACGGTACAGTTCCCTGACAACGATCCGGATGCGGAGCTGCGCGGTAAGACGGTCAAGCTGCAGGTAACGGTGCACGGCGTCTCCGAGATGAAGCTGCCCGATGATGAAGAGCTGCTGAAGCAGCTGCGTGTCGAATCGATGGAAGACCTGCATGAGCAGGTACGACAGGCTTTGACGGATGAGCTCACCCGCTACGCACAAAACGCATCCAGCACCAGTATGCGACAGGCGGTGCTGCAGGCGGCTAAAGTGGACATCTCGCCGATTATCATCACATCGCAAGCTCGCGAGTCGCTCGCTGCGCTCAGCGAGCGGCTGCGTCGGGCGGGATACTCGCTGGAAGACTACGCTCAGAGCTACAACATGAGCGAATCGCAGTTCGTCGAATACTGGTACCAGCGAACCGCCTCCAACATCCTGTACGGGTTGATACTGAAGGAGATTGCCAGGCGCGAGGGTATCGAACTGACCGAGGAAGAGCGCACCGAGGTCATCCAGCAAATTGCGGAAGAGTATCAGATGGACCTCCAGGAGGCGGAAACTTCCGAAGAAGCACAGGACGCACTGGCGGACCGTTTGACAGAGAAAACCCTGAAGTTCCTGTGGGATGTTGCCGATGTTACAGAAGAGGAGTTTCGCATCCAGTCTCGGCGCGAGCAGACCGATAATGAGGAGTAGGAGATGAACAGGTTGCGTGGCATTCACAACTCACTGATACCCATGGTGGTGGAGCAGACAGCGCGGGGTGAACGCGCCTATGATATCTACTCTCGACTGCTCAAAGACCGCATCATCTTCATTGGAGAACCGATTGACGACCACGTCTCCAATCTGGTCATCGCGGAGATGCTTTTCCTGGAGAAGGAAGATCCGAACCGCGATATCGAACTGTATATCAACTCGCCTGGGGGCAGTGTGTCCGCGGGGCTGGCTATCTACGACACCATGCAGGTGCTCAAGTGCGAAATCGCCACCATCTGTGTGGGGCAGGCGGCATCGATGGCAGCGGTTCTGCTCGCGGCGGGTAGCAAAGGCAAGCGATACTGCCTGGAGCACGCGCGGGTGATGATTCATCAGGTGAGCGCAGGCTTTCAGGGTACGGCTATCGACATCAATATTCAGGCGCAGGAGGTGCTGCGCTATAACCGGATGCTGAACGAAATCCTCGCCTACCACACAGGGCAGCCCATCGAACGGGTGGAGCAAGACACTCAGCGCGATTACTTTATGTCCGCGCAGGAAGCGAAGGAATACGGCATCATCGACGAGATACTGTCGCGTGGCGCACGCTAAAACTATCTTTTAGAGGAGCGAACCCGTGGCACGAACAGGATTTGAACCTTTGGAAGGGCGTTGTGTACTCTGCGGCAAGATTCGCCCGCGCCTGATACAGGGTATGCACGGTGGGGTGTGCATCGACTGCATCCAGTATGCGAACGAACTCATCCAGTCGCAGGTGGCACGCCACGAGCGCACTGCATCGTATGGACTACCCAGCGTCCCCAAACCGAAAGAGATTTACCGCATCCTCAGCCAGTATGTGGTGGGGCAGGAGCGCGCCAAGCGTGCGCTGTCGGTAGCGGTATACAACCACTACAAGCGCATCCAGCACGCCTCGCGCGACAACGATGTGGAACTGCAAAAGAGCAACATCCTGCTGATAGGTCCCACGGGCAGCGGCAAAACCCTGCTGGCGCAGACGTTAGCCAAGATTCTGAACGTGCCCTTTGCGATTGCGGATGCCACCTCCTTGACCGAGGCAGGTTACGTGGGCGAAGACGTGGAGAACATCCTGCTCCGATTGCTGCAGGCGGCGGATACCGGCACCTCCCTGCAGGAAACCGTGCGCAACGCTCAGCGTGGCATCGTGTACATCGATGAAATAGACAAAATCGCCCGGAAGGCAGATAACCCCTCCATCACGCGCGACGTATCGGGCGAGGGTGTCCAGCAGGCTCTGCTGAAGATTCTGGAGGGAACCATCGCCAACGTGCCTCCGCAGGGTGGGCGCAAGCACCCGCAACAGGAGTTCATTCAGGTGGATACCACCAATATCCTGTTTATCTGCGGTGGAGCGTTCGAGGGTCTGGATAAGATTATCGCGCAACGACTGGGCAACCAGACGATGGGCTTCCGTGCCGCGCTGGAGGGCAAGAAGAAGCTCAGCTACGGTGAATTGCTGGCGCACGTCATCCCCGAAGACCTGCTCAAGTTCGGCTTCATTCCCGAGTTCATCGGGCGACTGCCGGTGGTGACCACGCTGGAACCGCTGGACGAAGAAACGCTGATGCGCATTCTGGTGGAACCGAAGAACGCGCTGGTCAAACAGTACCAGAAGTTCTTCGAGATGGACGGCGTGGACCTGGTTTTCACCGAAGGAGCACTGCGCGCCATTGCGCAGGAAGCCATGTTACGGGGAACGGGCGCGCGCGCCCTGCGAGCCATTATCGAGGAGATTATGCTGAACATTATGTACGAGGTACCCTCCTCGCAGGACATCAAACGGGTTGTGGTGGACGAAAAAACGGTGAGAGAGCGCACAGAGCCTCAGATACTGCGTGCGGAAGACATCAAGCAGGCATCATAAGCACTATGCCCAGAGCACGCAAGGCAACAACAGAGACCGAGGAGGCAACACCGAAGACCCGCTCCACCCGGCGCAGGCGCACCCGCTCCGCGAAGGCAGAGTGGGAAGAAGAGGAAGGTATCGGCGGGAACATTCCTCCCCAGCTTCCTCTGGTGCCGGTGCGCGATCAGGTGTACTTCCCTCAGATGGTGTTTCCCCTGTTTGTGGGGAGGGAACGCTCGGTGCGTGCTCTGGAAGAGGCGATGGAGAGCGACCGACTCATCGCCCTCGCTGCGCAGAAAGAGGTCATCACCGAGGAACCCGAACCCGAAGATATCTACGACGTGGGCATCGTGGTGGAAGTGCTGCAGGTGCTGCGCATGCCTGACGGAACCCTGCGCCTGATGCTTCAGGGCATCGACCGCATCCGCATCACCCGCTACGTGCAAACCGAGCCTTTCATCCTGGTGGCGGTAGAGCCCCTGCCCAGTCAGAAACAGCATGACCTCGAGATCGAGGCGCTGATGGGCATCGTGATATCGCTGTTCGAGCAGCTGGTGAACGCAGGTAAGAACATTCCGCCGGAAGTGCTGTTAAGCGTCAGCAACCAGAGCGACCCCGAACGCATTATCAACACCGTCACGCCCTATCTGCCCGTTCGCGTGGAAGAGAAACAGCAGATTCTGGAAATGACGAACGTGCGCGAGCGGCTCGAGCGGCTGGTGATTATCATGCGCAAGGAGATAGAAATCCTGGAGCTGCAGAAGACCATCCGCTCGCGCGTGGAGAAGGAGATGGGCGATACCCAGCGCGAGTTCTTCCTGCGCGAACAGCTGAAGGTCATCCAGCAGGAGCTGGGTGAGCGCGACGAGCGCACGAGCGAGATCGAAGAGTTCCGCCAGAAAATCCTCGCCGCGGGCATGCCCGAAGAGGTACAGGAACGCGCCTTCAAGGAGCTGGAGCGACTGGAGAAGATGCCCTTTGCCGCGCCAGAGGGCGTGGTAGTGCGTAACTATCTGGACTGGCTGGTGTCGCTGCCCTGGGGCACAGCTACCGAAGATAATTTGGAGATCGCCGCTGCTGCGCAGGTGCTGGAAGAGGACCACTACGGCTTGCAAAAGGTGAAGGAACGCATCCTCGAGTTTCTCGCGGTGCGCAAGCTGGCAGGCAGCGCGATGAAAGGACCCATCCTGTGCTTCGTGGGACCGCCCGGCGTGGGCAAAACCTCCATCGGCAGGTCCATCGCCCGTGCGCTGGGACGCAAGTTCGTGCGCGTATCGCTGGGTGGTGTCCGCGACGAGGCGGAGATACGTGGCCACCGGCGCACCTACGTGGGCGCATTGCCCGGGCGTATCATCCAGGGTATCCGTCAGGCAGGCTCGCGCAACCCAGTGTTCATGCTGGACGAAATAGACAAGCTGGGCATGGACTTTCGCGGTGACCCATCCTCCGCCCTGCTGGAGGCTCTGGACCCCGAACAGAACTACGCCTTCTCCGACCACTATCTGGAAGTGCCCTTCAACCTGCGCGAGGTGATGTTCATCACCACTGCCAACCTGCTGGACCCCATCCCCCCTGCCCTGCGTGACCGGATGGAAGTCATCGTCTTTCCGGGATACACCGAAGACGAGAAGATGAACATCGCCAAAGGGTTCCTCGTGCCGAAGCAGCTGAAGGAACACGGTCTCACTGCAGAACAGTGCCAGTTTACCGACGCAGCGATACAGCTCATTCTGCGCGAATACACCCGTGAGGCAGGCGTGCGCAACCTGGAACGTGAAATCGCCTCCGTATGCCGCAAGGTGGCGCGCGCGGTGGCTGAAGGGCAGATAGAATCCAAGAAGGTGATGCCTGAAGACATCCCCGCCTATCTGGGCGCACGGAAGTATCACTACGGAACAGCGGAGGAAAAGGACGAAGTCGGCGCGGCAACAGGGCTGGTGGTCACGCAATTCGGCGGCGATATCGTCTCTATTGAGGTCAGTGTGTTGCCCGCCACCAAAGGGCAGCTGCTGCTCACCGGTCAGCTGGGCGAGGTGATGAAAGAGTCGGCACAAGCGGCGCTCACCTACATCCGCTCCCGCGCCAGCCAGCTGCAGATAGACCCCGAGTTCACCCGTAACGCGGATATCCACATCCACGTGCCAGAGGGTGCGGTGCCCAAAGACGGTCCCTCCGCTGGCATCACCATTGCCACGGCGCTGGCGTCGGCGTTTACGGGGCGTCCTGTCCGGCGTGACGTCGCGATGACAGGCGAAATCACCCTGCGTGGGCGCATCCTGCCCATCGGTGGGGTAAAGGAGAAGGTACTGGCGGCGCATCGCGCGGGCATCCGCGTGGTCATTCTGCCCGAAGAGAACCGACGCGACATGGACGAAATCCCTCAGCAGGTGCTGAACGATATCGAGTTCCGCTTCGTGCGCCACATGGACGAGGTGCTACAGATTGCGCTGGTAGACAAATAACCTTCCTATGCCAGCCACGCTACAGAGTAATTGCAAGTTGTCGCTCACCACCTGCACGCTCCCGTTCGTAATCACACCCGCCGTGCCTAACGGGTCAAAGTGATGCCATCCGGTGTTTCGGCGCACCAGCGAGATGCCCTGCGGATACAGCGCACTTGTCGCCCAACTGCCACCCCCCAGCGGCTTCTGCTGCTCCACCAAGTCGCCAGCACCGCACGCTACCCCACAGGGATACCGCGTCCATACCCCGTTCAGGTAGTCCTTCCGCCAGCGACGACCGCCGTCAAAGCCGTAGCCATACTCATACGCCAGCTGCACGTTGCCCCCGCTGTAGTCCCGACGGATGCGAACCAGCCTGCCCGCCAAACTGAAATCTTCGGGGTACGCCCACTACGTAGATTGCGCCTCCTCACAGTCGTGCGATGACCTGTTCCAGGTATTTGGCTAGTTGCTCTTCCTCTTTGGTAGGACGAACCTGCTTGCGTACACGCGGCTTGCCGGGCTCGGCGGTCTCTAACCACACCCGAGTTAACAACCACTGACGATACACTGTTAACAGATATTTGACGACTCGCCGCTGGGGAGGAGGAACAGATGCGGCTACCTCCTCTGGCGCAGGGCGCTCACTCGGACCCTTCGTTTCTGTAATCCGCCTCCACAGTGACGACGAGAGCATTTTCTGCAGCGTATTGGAGAGCACATCCCTGCCCTTCCAGAGATTCATGCGTGGCGCATCCTGCCTGTAGGCCATGGCAAGCATGTAGCCCACAAACGGCGAGGCAGTCTCTTCATATCCCGCCTCCAGCCACTTCAAAGCTTCCCACAGCCCACGAAAATCTTGTACCGCCGATGGTTGTGGGTGTGTATCCAGCCAATCCAGAAAAAGCACGATTCCGTACCTTACTTTGTCAGAAGTACTGGCTTGTTGCCCAGACACTGCGGCATGGAAGCGTGCAATCTCAACTTTGAGAAATCCCTTGTTGTCCATTGCCAGCAAGGTGTAAACGGGCAAATCACCGGGATGTCTCTTCGCAATCTCTCGCAGCAGCTGCCCGTCTACTGATTTGCCCTGCGGTAACTCCTCGGGCAAGAAGACGACAATTCCATTGCGCAAGCGGGACATAAATACGTCTTTGTATCTCAGCTGCGCTTGTGTAGAAGCACAAAGAAGCATGGATACGGTAACTGCAATGCAGACACAGAATCTCATCACGCATCTCCTAGTCAGGGACAGGCGGTGGGGGCACAGTCAACTCTATGAAGCCTATTGATTTTTCTGATGAGGAGCTAATTCCTTCCCAACGCACATCTCCTGCGTATCCCCGTACATCCCACTTACTGCACGTTCCTTGTCTTTCAGTCCATGAAATGGCACCAAAGACGGCAACTCTCTTAAAGGGAGGCACCGTCACCTGGTCCTCTCTTGAGAACGTTATACTTTTCGTTACACCTATGGAGATACCTGTCTGAACCTTAAATACTTCTGCTCCCCGTCCGTCAGGGACGGCACCGCCAACAGAACCAGTTTCTGTAACCTGAACAACTACGGACTCCTCAAGTTTTAGGTTCCGCTGCTGAGCTGCTAACGTCTGGTTATCGAGAAGACACAAGTACGTCCAATCCTCAGGATTGGTGGCAAGAGGACGCGGATGTAGATGCGTCAGCAAGTATTGTGCATCCTCCCACCAATCCTCATACACCTCGTGGAACCGCATGTAGTAGTTAGCCGTCAGGTTGGCGCTGTCTGCACTATCCACAAGGCGCAAGTGGATATGGTCTACCTTACCAGGTACCACCACTGGAAACCCAAGCAGATTTGTCGCAACGTAGGTTACCGAGAAGGGCTCCACCGGCGTCGGCATCCACGTTCCCTCGTCGTAGGCGCCAGTGAGGGAACTATACCAATGGTAATAGCTATCACCGCCCCACACCCCAAACGGGGCGACGCGGTAGTCTACGACTGTCCGGGCATCCATGCCATAGCAAATTGGGGCTAGCGTGTCACCATACATGGTACCGACGTTATCCGGTAGATTCAATACACGCACAGGCTGGGTCTGTCCATTGACAACCTGAACCTCACGATGGTAGGTAGGGTCCAGAGTGCTGGTAATCACCGCCCCACGAGTATCCTCGTCTACGGCGAAGCTTGCACTGGCATAAACCTGACCATACTGGTTTGCTGGGCAGTGTCCATGTATCTGGGAGTCCAACGTGGCAGAGACACGGATTTCGGCGATACCGTTTTGTATCACCGGTGTACGCTGGATCAAATACACGCCCCACGAATTTCCCGTCGCTGATTGCCCCGGATGGTACTGCCATCGGTAAGGCGCCCCCCATCCATTGTCGGCAGAATGGGCAAATAAGGAGGGCGCCGAGGCTCCTAAGGGCCCCCAGCCCAGCCCCCACCCCGCACCAGCTGTAATCGTGAGGTAAACCCTTGTCGGCGGGTTCGGTGCGGGATTGCCGTTAGCGTCAAGCCACTGCCATACTGCGGTTACCGTACCGTCGGCACGAGCGCTAAAGTCTGTATTTGAGCTATAGGACAGAATGGGTGTCCAAGGCAGAGGCCAGCCGTGGTTGCTCCAGTGATACACTACCGGCCAGTTACCATAGGGAGGACGTGGAGAAAGGTCATATACAGTGGAACCTTGTGCTTCGTAATGCTTAACCCATCTGCCTTGAGCCTGGGATTGGAGAGGTGGAACCATGACGCAAATAGCAAGCACAGTCCACATTGCCGCATGTAACGCGTGCATTAAGTATTTCTTAAGAAGTAGCTTTATTCCCGCCCCCGTAGTACTGCAAAATTCAGTATTCTATCCTTCATAACGAAGCTGAAGATGCACACAGTAGCCAGTGTGCGCAGGCAAGCAAATCGTCGTAACATTTTGTGAGCACCCTCCTTTGTGGTGTTGTGATGAAAAGCCGTCTGGAAATTTTCGTCCACACTACGGGAGATGCGCTACTGGCTACAGTATAGCACCTTCCTACATGGTTGTCAAGCGTTTTTGAGGGTGTTCGAGAAGTGGTAGGGGTCAGGCAATTGCAATAGTCTCGCAGAGTTGGCGACACAAAGCGACATCATCTGTCATTCTGAGCGAAGCGAAGAATCTCTTCTGAGGTGCTGAGATGCTTCGCTTGCGCTCAGCATGACAGGAAAGTGTCGCTTCAGTCGCTGGAACAAGCCGCGAGGCGATTTATCGAACACCCTCACCGTTTTTGCGGGGGGGTGGGAAAAATTTCTCGAATCTCGCCAAAGGTTGCGCCCTGTGTTCTTGCGAGGGAGCGCAGCGACCAAAGCGATCTCCTGCGCTGTGGTGGATGCGGGCGCACTCGTAAAAGCTCTGCAACGGCTCGGTGGGAGCCTCGCCCTCACGGGGTTGGAAAGGGGGTGTATCCGTCATCACCCCTGCCGGTGCTGGGCTAGCGGTTGACGATTCCCCCCTCACTCCTGTATAATTCCTTCACCAGTCCTTACATCAGTATGCTTAAGGAGGCGTATCGCTAACTTGATTATCGTACTGAAACCCCATGCGACAGAACAAGACATCGAAGAGCTGACAGAGAACATCAAGGCGCGCGGGTTTGGCGCGCACGTGTCGCGCGGCGTCGAGCGCACCATCATCGGCTGTATCGGCGTCATGGACGCGGAGAAGGCGACGCTTTCCGAACAGTTTTACGCGCTGCCTTATGTAGAACAGGTTATCATTATCTCCAAACCCTACAAGCTGGTCGGGCGTCCTTTCCGACCGGAGGGTACCGTCATCAACGTCAGGGGGGTGCAAATCGGGGGCAATCGCCTGACGATAATGGCAGGTCCCTGCACCATCGAGTCGGAAGAGCAGCTGATGGAAACGGCTCGATTTGTCAAACGGATGGGTGCGCACATCCTGCGCGGCGGCGCGTATAAGCCCAGCACCTCTCCCTACTCGTTTCAGGGCATGGGCGAGGAAGGTCTCAAACTGCTTGCCGCCGCACGCGAAGAGACGGGATTGCCCATCATCACGGAGGTAATGGACACGCGCGATGTAGAACTGGTCGCGCAGTATACCGACATCTTTCAGGTGGGCACGCGCAATATGACCAACTTCGCCCTGCTGAAGGAGATTGGCAACACCAATATGCCCGTGTTACTCAAGCGCGGCTGGGCGTCCCTGATCGAGGAGTGGATGCAGGCGGCGGAGTACATCGCCTCACGAGGCAACTACAATATCATCCTGTGCGAGCGGGGTATCCGCACCTTTGAAACCTACACCCGCAACACTTTCGACATCAACGCCATTCCCGTTGCAAAGGAGATCTCGCACCTGCCTGTAATCGCGGACCCCTCACATGGCACAGGCAAGGCAAGTCTCGTGCCCCCCATAGCGGCAGCGGCGATTGCGGCGGGCGCAGATGGCATTATAGTGGAAGTGCACCCGCAGCCCGAACGCGCGCTGAAGGACGGACCGCAGTCCTTGCGCTTCGAGGCGTTCGAAGAGATGATGCAGAGGCTGCGTGCCGTTGCGTCTGCAGTGGGAAGAAGCATCTAGGAGGATAGCATGGCGGAAGCGATTTGCGAACGGCTGTGCATCATCGGGGTCGGGTTGATTGGCGGCTCCATTGGGCTGGCAGCCCGCCAGCGCGGACTGGCGAAGCATGTGGTGGGCGTGGGACGCAGCGCGGAGCGGCTGAAAACGGCTTTGCAGGCGGGCGCAATCGAAGAAGCCACGACTTCGCTGCAGGAAGGCGTCACTGGTGCGGACATGGTGGTGGTATGCACACCGGTCGGGCTCATCGTGCCCACCATCAAGCTGTGCCTCCAGTGGCTCCCCGAACGGTGCGTGGTGACCGACGTTGGCTCCGTCAAGAGCGGCATCGTGCAACAGGCAACCGACCTGCTGGGCGGGCGTTTCGTCGGAGGGCACCCCATGGCAGGGTCTGAACAGACCGGAGTGCAGAATGCACGCGCCGACCTGTTCGAAGGCACTACGTGGGCGCTAACGCCCAACGAGAAAACCTCACACGATGCCTTGCAGAGGGTCACCGCGCTGGCGGAGGGAGTGGGAGCTCGCGTGCTCATCGCCGACCCCGACGAGCACGACCGCGCAGTGGCTCTGACCAGCCACCTGCCACACGCGGTGGCGCTGGCTCTGGTGCATGTGGCGGAGAATGCGCCTTATCCCCAGCTCATCGGAGGCAGCTTCCGTGACGGCACACGAGTCGCTGCCAGCTCCCCCGACCTCTGGCGCGACATCTTTCTGCACAACCGCGAACACGTGCTCTGGGCGATTGACGAGTTCGCGGGGCAGCTGCAGGAGGTGCGTTCTGCTATCGAGAGTGAGGACGCGGAGACCATCCAGCGCCTCTTTACCGAAGCACGGATGCTGCGACAGGCTTTCGGACTATGAGCATGGTACGCGAAATCATCCCCCTCTCCTCTCCACCTGACGCCTGCGTACAACTGCCCGGTTCCAAAAGCATCACCAACCGTGCGCTGTTGCTGGCGGCGCTGTGTGACCAGCAGGTAACTATTGCACACGCCCTCCACTCGGAGGACACGCAGGTTATGCAGGAGAGCCTGCGGCGATTGGGCTTCGTGGTTGAGCGACCAGACCCTGAGACGCTGACAGTGCTCGGTGCAGGCGGTAAGATACCCGCCTCTCAAGCAGACCTCTGGATTGCCAACGCAGGCACGGCGGCGAGGTTCCTGACGGCTATGGCGGCGCTGGGTGAGGGAACCTATCGGCTGGACGGCACAGAACGCATGCGCCAGCGTCCCATTCAGCCGCTGCTCGACGCCCTGAACGCACTGGGGGCAGAAGCGACTTCCGAGTTGGGCACAGGATGCCCTCCCGTGATGGTTCGGGCGCGTGGGCTGACAGGAGGGAGCGTATCGGTGCGTGGCAATATGAGCAGCCAATTTCTGTCTGCGCTGATGATGGTGGCTCCCTGCGCCAGACAGCCTGTGACCATACAGATCGAGGGCGAGCTGGTATCTGCCCCTTTCGTACAGATGACCCTCAGGATGATGCGGCAATTTGGCGTAGACGCGCAATGGGAAAAGGAGCGCACTCGCATTGTGGTCCCTGCCCCCCAACGATACCATCTGACAGGAGACGCAACCTACGCCGTAGAACCCGATGCCACAGCCGCTTCCTACTTCTTGGCGGCGGCGGCGATAACCGGCGGGCGCGTTTGTGTGCGGGGATTGAACAGGGCTTCCCTGCAGGGTGACATCCGCTTTGTGGAAATCCTGCAGCAGATGGGCTGTTTGGTGCGCTGGCTGCCCGATGGAATAGAGGTCAGCGGTACTGACGCGCTGCGTGGGGTAGATGCAGACATGTCGGACATCTCGGACACTTTTATCACGCTGGCGGTAGTTGCGCCCTTCGCCGATAGCCCCACCCGAATCCGCGGAGTGGAGCACGCCCGCTATCAGGAAAGCAACCGCGTGAGTGCGGTTGCCACCGAGCTGCGAAGGCTGGGCATCGATGTGGAAGAACATATCGACGGGTTAACCATCTATCCGGGCACGCCGCAGCCGGGCACGGTGCAGACGTACAATGACCACCGCATCGCGATGGCCTTCTCCATCATCGGGTTGCGCGTGCCGGGCATCATTATCGCCGAGCCAGAGTGCGTGCAAAAGACCTTCCCCAGCTTCTTTGAGAAGCTTGAAGAGTTACGAGGAGGCGCGAGATGAAGCAGATGGTCATCGCCATCGACGGTCCAGCTGGCGCAGGCAAAAGCAGTGTGGCGAAGCGTGTGGCACAGGCACTGGGCTATCGGTATCTGGACACAGGCGCACTCTACCGGGCGCTGGCGTGGAAAGCAATGCAGCGTGGCTTGCGTCCACAGGATACCCGGTATATCATCGAGATGACGCGCGAAACGCGGGTGGAGCTGCAACAACACAACGGCGAGCAACGGGTGCTGGTGGATGGCGAGGACGTGACGGACGCTATCCGCGCGCCGGAGGTGGGGAACCTGGCATCGCCGATTTCCGCCATTCCCGAAGTGCGCGAGATCCTGCTGGACTGGCAGCGCGAATTCGGAAGGCAGGGGGGCACTGTTGCCGAGGGGCGCGATACCGGTACGGTGGTCTTCCCCAAAGCGGAGGTGAAGATATTCCTGACAGCCTCGCTGGACGAGCGCGCCCGCCGTCGCCACAAAGAGCTGCTGGAGCGCGGCATCAACATCTCCTTCGAGCAGGTCAAGCTGGACATGGAGGCACGCGACCAGCGTGATAGCACCCGTCATGTGGCACCGCTGCGCCCCGCACCCGACGCCGTGGTCATCAACACCGACCACATGAGCCTCGGCGAGGTGGTGGAGGAGGTTCTGCGAATATGCCGTGCCCGGTTCACGAACGAAGCACCACCCTCTACGTAATCTCGCGGTGGGTGGTCTGCCCCATCCTGCGCCTTCTCTTCTGGATGAAGGTAGAGGGGCGTGAAAACATCCCGCCGGGTGCAGCCATCCTCGCCCCCAACCACACCAGCTACATGGACCCGCCGGTAGTGGGGTGCGCCGCCTGGCCCCGCTTCTGCATCTACATGGGTAAAGCGCCGCTGTTCAAAATCCCTGTGCTGGGCTGGTACATCCGTCGCGCCGGTTGCTTCCCTGTGCATCAGAACACTGCCGACCGACAGGCACTGCGCACTGCGCTACAGGTGCTGAGCATGGGCGAGCTGCTGATTATGTTCCCGGAAGGCACTCGCAGCGGGGACGGCTATCTGCTGGAACCGCAGACGGGCGTGGCACTGCTGGCGAAGATGAGCGGTGCGCCGGTGGTGCCTACTGCGATTATCGGCACGCGCGAGATAATGCCCGCAGACCCCCGTCTGCCGCGCTGGCACCGCCTGCAGGTGATTTTCGGCGAGCCGATGCACTACCAGCCTTTTGCCGAGCATTATGAAACCGACCGACAGGCGCGGGAAGCCTTCAGCCGCGAACTGATGCGCCGCATTGGAGAGATGATGGAGAGCCGGGGCTATCGTGCTTTCCGCCCGACGCCGTCGAACACTGCTTCTCGTTGAATCCGCCTTCGCGGTATAATATGCCTGGCTGAGGTGACATCGATGTTACACAGTGTGGAAGACATTATCCGCGCCCTGCAAGAGCATCCCGATTGGCGAGAGCCGTTGCTCAACGCCCTGCTGACCGACCAGTATCGGCAGCTGCCTACCCGCGCTGACCGACTGGAAGAGGCACTGGCACGCCTTGCCGAAGAGAGCGCAAAAACCGACCAGCGGCTGGCGGAGATGGCGGCGCGGATGGAGGAGTCCCGTCGCGAGACCGACCAGCGGTTGCGCGAGTTGTCCGAGAAGACCGACCAGCGGCTGGCGGAGATGGCGGCGCGGATGGAAGAGTCCCGTCGCGAGACTGACCAGCGGTTGCGCGAGTTGTCCGAGAAGACCGACCAGCGGCTGGCGGAGATGGCGGCACGGATGGAAGAGTCCCGTCGCGAGACTGACCAGCGGTTGCGCGAGTTGTCCGAGAAGACCGACCAGCGTCTGGCGGAGATGGCGGCACGGATGGAGGAGTCGCGTCGCGAGACTGACCGACGGTTTGCGGAGATGGCGGCACGGATGGAGGAGTCGCGTCGCGAAACTGACCAGCGGTTTGCGGAGATGGCGGCACGCATGGAAGAGTCCCGTCGCGAGACTGACCGGCGGTTTGCGGAAATAACCACCGATTTACGCGCACTCACCGAAACGGTGCGGAACCTGATACGTCGGTTTGACTCTGAACTTGGCAGCGTGAAAGGGATGACGCTGGAGATGCTGTACCGAGATAACGCCACGACCATCCTGGGCAAACATTTCAGAAACCTGAGACTGGTGGATCGAGGGCAGTATCTGCAGGAGATGCTGGATCAACATCCCATCACCGACAACGAGTGGAAGCAGCTGGTATCGTCGGACGTGATGGTTCAGGGTGTGCATCGGCTGACGGGCAAGGAGTATCTGATGGTGTGGGAGGTATCGTGGGTGATAGACGACCACGATGTGGAGCGTGCGGCAGACAGAGCAGAAATCCTTCGTCAGTGGCAGGCGAATGCACTACCCGTTGTGGCGGGTAAGGTCCTCACCGCCAGTGCACACCAGGCCGCTCAGGAACGGGGCGTCTTGGTCATACTCGATAGTGAAGTGCTGGAGCAAACCGCGCCTGCGTAGGTAAGGGTGGGATTGATGGCGAAGGTGCAGATTGGCGTTCTGGGTGGAGGGCAGTTAGGACGGATGCTCGCACTGGCGGGCTATCCGCTGGGGATACATGTATCTCTGTACGACCCCGACGCTTCCGCCTGTGCAGGGCAGGTTGCGCCTTTGCTGAGCGGTGCGTATGACGATTGGGACACCCTGGCCCGCTTTGCCGAAGGGAAACAGTGCATCACCTACGAGTTCGAAAACGTTCCCCTGCCCACTGTCCAGTGGCTGGCAGAACGGTTGCCCGTACACCCCACGCCACGCGCCCTGCAACTCTTTCAGGATAGACTGCTGGAAAAAACCTTCTTGCGCGACATCGGCATCCCCACCCCCCGCTTCGCAGCCATAGACATCCATTCGCCCGAACGCGCCCTTGAAGTTACAGGATGCCCTTGTGTCGTGAAGACCCGGCGTTTCGGCTATGACGGCAAGGGGCAGGCTGTCGCGCGCTCCGAAGAGGAGTTTCTTCAAACGGTGCAGGAGTTTGCACCACAACCGCTCATTGCGGAGGAGCTGGTGCCGTTCGACCGCGAAGTGTCGGTGCTCGGGGTTCGTGCGCTGGACGGAGAGGTGAGGGTATACCCGCTCGTGCAGAATCACCACCGTGGAGGAATCCTGCGGTTGTCGCTGGCGCCCGCCCCAGATACGTCGGCACAGGTATCGGCTGCTGCGGTAGAATGCATCACGCGCCTGCTCCAGTCGCTGGAATACGTGGGGGTAGTGGCTCTGGAGATGTTCCAAGTGGGCGAGACACTGCTGGCGAACGAGGTCGCTCCGCGCGTTCACAACAGCGGGCACTGGAGTATCGAGGGCGCAGAGACCAGCCAGTTCGAAAATCACCTGCGCGCAATCTGCGGTTTCGCGCTGGGCAGCACGGCAGCGCGCGGCTACAGCGCAATGGTAAACCTGATTGGCGACCTGCCACCTATCCGTGAGGTACTTGTTATCCCGAACGCACATCTGCACCTGTATGGCAAGCAACCCCGCCCCGGCAGAAAGATTGGGCACATTACCGTGCGCGCAGACAGCCCCGACGAGCGCGATGCGGTGCTGGAAAAAGTGTTTTCGGCATACCCTTCGGGACGTCCTTAACGGTTGCCTGCGCGCAACAGGTTCGGCAGGTTCTGGTTCTTCGCGCGGGACTGCTCCGCTAACTGCTCCTTGAAGGCGACCACCTTCTGGTGCAACGCTTCGTCAAATGTCGCCAGTATCTGCACGGCGAGGATGCCTGCGTTGCGTCCACCGCCGATGGCGACGGTTGCCACTGGTACTCCCGCAGGCATCTGCACGATGGAAAGCAGCGAATCCCAGCCCTGCAACTTACTCTCCACTGGCACGCCAATAACTGGCAGGGTAGTGATGCTGGCGGTGATGCCTGGCAGGTGTGCGGAACCTCCCGCCCCTGCGATAATCACCCGCAAGCCCCGTTCTCGGGCGGTGCGTGCGTACTCAATCACGTCCATCGTGGTGCGGTGAACCGACAGCACCCGTATCTCGTAGGGAACGCCAAACTCGTCTAATACCTCCGCCGCCAGGCGCATGGTGGGCAAGTCGGAGTCGCTGCCCATGATAATGCCAACCAGCGGTTGTTGCATCATTGTCCTCCTTTAGCAAGAAGCGTTTACTCCACCAGAATCGTACCCGCTTCCCCTTCCAGAACCTCTCCGATGATAGCGGCGCAAGGGGTCTGATAGTCCTGCAGCCTGCGCAACAGCTCGTCCACCCTTTCTGCAGCCACGGCGATAATCAACCCGCCTGATGTCTGCGGGTCTAACAACACATGTTGCATCGGCAGGGAGATATTCGCGCTCCACTGCAGGTGTTCACCTACATACTCCCGGTTGAGGCTACCGCCACG
The DNA here is from genome assembly GCA_023511455.1 of Bacillota bacterium. Classification (NCBI taxonomy): domain Bacteria; kingdom Bacillati; phylum Bacillota; species Bacillota bacterium. The sequence continues at coordinate 48,479 of JAIMBJ010000010.1, read as the reverse complement.
GGTGGTGTTGCCCTGCATCGCCAGAGGTTCCACCTCCGGCAGAATGGGCACTCTGTCGGAGAAGAGCCGCACAGACACCCTGCTCGCCAGCGCCATCTGATACAGATGCCCCAGTAACCCAAAGCCTGTCACATCGGTCGCCGCGTGAACCCCCACTTCTTGCATCGCCTTTGCCGCCCCCTGATTGAGTGATGCCATGACTCGTATCGCTTCATCCAGCACATCGGGAGGGCACTCGTCAAACTTCGCGGCGGTGGTGATAATGCCAGTGCCCAGAGGTTTTGTCAGCACCAGCAGGTCGCCCGGCTTTGCCCCCGAGTTGGTGACCACCTTGTCAGGATGCACTACGCCCGTCACCGCCATGCCATATTTCGGCTCGGGGTCATCCACGCTATGCCCCCCCAAGATAACTACCCCTGCTTCGCGTGCCTTGTCGTAGCCACCACGCAGGATTTCTCCCAACATCTCTGCAGGCAGGCTGTCGACGGGAAAACAGACAAGGTTCAGCGCGGTTAGCGGAGTACCTCCCATCGCATAGACATCGCTGAAGGAGTTTGCCGCAGCAATCGCGCCGTACCAGTAGGGGTCGTCTACAATCGGGGTGAAGAAGTCCACTGTCTGCACGAGCGCCATCTCTTCGTGGACGCGGAACACCCCTGCATCATCGCGGGTTTCAATGCCCACCAGCAAATCAGGATGGGCAACGTCAGCGAACTGACGCAGCACCTGCGTCAGCTGGGTGGGTCCCAGCTTGCTCGCTCAACCCGCGCAACGTACCAGCTGTGTCAGGCGAAGGCGTTTGTCTTCCATACCGGTTTATGATACCATAAACACGTGTTGGCGAGGAACCATCTCTGCGCCGCGCCATCCCGTTACGGTATAATAGGTGCAGGAGATGGGATGACAGATGGCTCTGGAGACCATAGAAGACATCATCCGCGCGCTACAGGAGCATCCCGAGTGGCGAGAACCGCTGCTCAACGCCCTGCTGACCGACCAGTACCGGCAGATGCCTTCGCGCATCGACCGGATAGAAGAAGCGCTAATGCGCCTCGTGGAGCAGACTGCGGAGACCGACCGACGCCTGCGTGAACTCGCCGAGCAGAACGAGCGGCGGTTTCAGGAGCTTGCCGAATATCAGAAAGCAAGCGACCGTCGAATCGACCAGCTGACCGAGCGAATAGAAGCCCTTGTCGAACGGGTCACTGAAATGCATTATGACCTGAGCATCTTGAAAGGCGTGGCGCTAGAGGACTACTATCGGAACCACGCGACCTCCATTCTGGGCAAGTTTTTCAAGCGGATGCGCGTTGTCGAGACCGGAATCTATCTGGACAACCTCGACGACCAGCGTCCCCTCTCCCGAGAGGACTGGGACGAACTGCGTCTCGTGGACATGCTGTCCACCGGGAGGCATCGGGAAACGGGCGAAGATTATCTGATGGTGTGGGAAATCTCGTGGACGGTCGATGACAACGACGTGCAGCGTGCGCTGGCGCGCGCCGAACGACTGCGCCAGTGGGACATCCGCACCGTGGCGGTGGTGGCAGGGAAAGGCATTACCGGCAGCGCACACGAGCTGGCGCAACAGCGCGGAGTACTGGTGGTACTGGATGGTGTGCCACAGGATGGGTCCGGGCTAATCCACTGAAGACATCCTGTGAGCTATCCCCGGCGGCAACTCTACCGTTGGTATCTCCCCGATGGCGTGATAGAGGGCGGAGGGAAGACATGTGGATTAGGCTGGTGGTGTTGCTGATTGCGCTTGTCACGAGTGGTAGCGTCTGCGCGTTCGCCCGTGTGCCATCGGATACCGATGCGATATTGCGGTTCGCCTCCGGCACGCTGCAGGGCTGGACGGTCGAGAACGAGCAGACATGGCGAATCAGCCTGAATCCCCCCTTCTTCTCGCCGCAGGGTGTACAACCCGGCTACGTGGTGAACTCGCTGGAAGCTGGCGAAAGCAACACCGGCACGTTGCGCTCCCCTGTGTTCACCATCCGCACGCCCATACAGCGTTTCCTCATTGCAGGGTGGGACGGCACCCGGAACGCCCAGAACGATGGCGACCGCACCTGGGTGCTTTTGCGCTCGCACCCCGACGGCGCCATCCTCCGCCGAGCGCATACGCCCGGCAGTAATACCCTGACGCCGGTGAAATGGGTTACCGCAGACCTTATCGGAAGGCAGGTGTATCTGGAGGTCATCGACGGTAACCCTGTCATTCGCCCCGGTGGCTTCGCGTGGATTGCCTTCGCTGATTACCGACAGGAAGACCCTCCCATCGCCAAACCTGTGGAACGCAACGACCTCTACGCTGTGCCCATCGACGAGGGGGCAGAGATGGTGCTGTGCAGGTCGATACCGTTTCTGGCAGCGGTTCCCGAACGGCGTGGAACATCCCGTCGGCAGGTGGAAGGTCACCGCGAAACCATCCCGATACATGCTCAGGCTGAAACGCTGTATCTGCTGGGTATGATGAATGAAGGCTGGGATTACGGATTGGCGCACTGGGGCGAACACCCCGAACTGCGCGACAAACGCGACGACCTAGTATATGTCGGCACGTCCATTGGCGAACTGCTTATCCACTACGAAGACGGCACAAGCGACAGGGTGCCACTTGTCATCGGGGCGACTGCGTGGTTCGTGGCGCAGTGGGCACACGGTCCCACCCACTCGGTAAGCGTGCCCATCCGCGAGCCTTTCGCCTCGCGCCCGGAATACATGCGCATCCTGCGGCGCGCCCTGCGTCTGCGCGAAAGCGAGGAAGCCGCTACCAACGACCGCCGGCACGCCCACTACTACCTTGCCATTCGCCCTCGCCCCAAACGGATAGAAGCCATCACGGTGATAGACAATCCCGATACGCGCGGACGCCCCCTCATTTCCGCCATCACGCTGGCATCTGCCCAGCCAGAGGCAAACCTGAAGCCCTTCGGTCGGTGGCGCGCGGATGCCGATGACCTCAAACCTGCTTTCGCCTCTTACCGCGTGCCGAACTGGATTGCCGATTTGGACGCACTGGCACGTGCCCTGTATACCTCGACAGAAGACCTCCCGCGCCGAGTGCCGCTACTGCCTTTTCCCAAAGACGCGGATGTAGCCCGTATCCGCTTTCTGGGCGGGCGCGAGGCGGATATGCTCACCAACATCTGGACTGCCAACATCCTGCAGATGATGGAAAAGTTCGAGAGCAGCACGGGCTTTTTCCGTGAAACGGGCAAGGACTGCCCCTGGTACGGCGGCTACAGCGGTATCGGTACCTGGGCGCCCATCGGGGTATACGCCGAGGGGGCATACGGACGCAGTTCGGACCACTACGCAACCCTTGTGTTGCGGTGCGCTTACGATGATGCCCGCCGCACCAACTACGTGGACTTCTGCGATCGATGGCTCTACTTCTACCGCGCCAACCGCGACCCGGCGCAGGGTCCTCCCAACGAACCTCTGGACATTTCACGCTACCCGAAAGATGCACCGCCGCACTGGGCGTTTGTGATGAACGGTCCCTATTCCCTGCCGTGGGCAATCAACGAGATTGACGGCAATGAGGAAATGGAGGGGCATGCCGCAACGATGGTGGGCAGGTGGGTGGCATGGCGGATGCTGGGCGCACCCACAGAGGAATGGTTAACCGCTCCACGCCCACACGTTTACGGCAAAAGCCGCTGGGACTCCACACGCGACGCCGCCGAGTTTGTGTGCTGGTTCATGGACTACACCGGGCGCGACGTGATATTCAGTGAAGGGGAAGTTACAGGCTGGGGAGGGGGACCCCATCTGCCGTTATGTCCGCCCGGAATGAGCAGGGAAACCGACCCTGAGAAGATTCGGCGCAACTACGCGAACGCCGATATGTACGAACCCTACGCCACTTACACCTGCATGGTGGCACTGCGTTGCTCCGCGCAAATCGCTGACGCGTTGGGCGAAAGGGAACTGGCATCCCGCTGGCGCGCATACGCTGACCGCCTGCAGGTTGGCATGGTGCGCCTGTTGAAAGTGGGTGACCATAACAACTTCTGCTGGCGAGTCAGCCCCTACTCGGTGTTGCCGAGCCTGCAGGACTCTCTCGTGCAGGCATGGTTCTCTATCTATCTGGACGGCTACGACCCCGCGCGCTGGAACAGCATGATGACCTCCATCACCCGCAACACGTTGCGCAGGCAGTTGAGTCAGCGGTATGGGCACGCGCCCGTGCTGGCAATGGGCTACGGGCAGGGCTGGCTCAGCCATGCCGCCCTCATGCTGGACGAGATGGACGACGCGGGTAAACTGCTCTGGAACCTCGCCAAATACACCTATGACAAAAACATGGATTACGCCGACCCCCCGCGAGGTATTGAATGGCGAAAGTGGCTGTGGATTATCCCCGAAGGCACATGCATCCTGCCGAACGGGATGTGGTACCGCATCGGCGACCTGAGCAACGGCGCCAATCAGGGACCCGCCATGCACGCTCTGGAAGCCTGCGCCGGGATAGACGATACCAACCCCCGGCATGTGCGCATCCTGCCCCGTGCCCCTTCTCCGCTGAGCGGTATCGAGGTAGACAACTTCCCGGTGCTGATTCCGGCGGAAAAAGGGTTACAGGTCGCTCGCCTGCGCTATTCATGGCGAAAAGAGGGAACATTCACGCTGTCCTGCGACAAACCCATACCCCTCCTGTCGGTGCGGTTGGGTCCCTTCACCAGCGAGGAGGATGCCAGACGATGGCTGCGGACGAATACCCTGCCCGCCGCAGCAAAAACGCGACTACAGGCGTCCGGGCATGCGGACGGCGAGCCAGCGTGGTGGGTGTGGATCGAAGAGATGCGCACAGTGAGCCAGATTCACTGGTCACCAGACCGACGCACCAAAACCAGATAGAAAACCACCATGCCGACAATCAGGCTCACCAGCTGATAGTTCGCGTCTATCTCCGTAATCGTGAAGAAAGAGCGGCTGGGGATAGCGGTTTCCCGAAAGTTTGCCACCACTGCGGTAAAGAAGTTATTCGCCGTGTGCGCCCCCAGTGCCAGCTCCAGGGTGCCAGAGCGCAGGGTGATGAACGCCCAGAAGAATCCGGCGAGGAAATACAGAAGCATCACCTTGACGAAGCCTGCAGTGGTCTCTGGATTCGCCGCGTGGGGTAGGGCGAAGAGCAAACCGTTCAAGATGGACAGCAAAACGGGATGCCGCAAGAGGAAACCCGTTGCCTGCAGCAGGTAGCCCCGATAGATAAGCTCCTCCGTGCCCGCCTGAACCGGTATCAACAGCGCAGCCACCACCAAGAACGGCAAAACCGTCAGCGGTTCGGGGTTTGGCTGATACCTGCCCGGATGCAGCAAGGCTTCTACCAGCCCTGCTACTGCCGCAAGCACAAACCACCCAACGAAGCCCGTTGCCAATCGTTTCCACGATACCTGCGCGTAAGGGGTCACGAGCGTGCGGAAGGGCCTGCCATGCAGCAACCGCACCGCCAATGCGACTGCTGCCAGCCCGGGCGCGAAGCTGAGCAGCAACAGCGCAAGCAGCAGCAGGTCCGCGCGGGCGGGGTCAGGCTCGCGCGACACCAGAGGCACGGCGGTAATCACCTGTCCGCCCATCCAGCAGACAAAAATAAACACAACGCCCGCCACATACCGCCACCACTCGTTCCTGCCCTGGCGGGCTATTTCCAGAAAAGGGCTGGCTCCTTCCATCTCATCCCGACGCCATCGGCGTCCTTTGCATGAAGTCCATCGTCTCTTCCAGTGAGCGCACGCCTGTAGTGGCACCAAGCGCGGTCACACACAGCGCGCCCACTGCGTTGGCGAAGCGACCGGTCTGCTCCAAATCCCAGCCCTTCACCACGCCGGTCAAAAAGCCAGCGGCAAAGGCATCACCTGCTCCCAGCGCGTCCACCGCCTGCACCTGATAGCGCGGGATAGACAGCCTGACGTCCGCGGTGCGGATGTAACATCCACGCTCACCCATCTTCAACCCGACCACCTTCACACCGTGTTCTAGAAACACTTGCGCGATGTCCTCGGGGTCTTCCTTGCCGGTGAGCATCTTCGCCTCTTCGATGCTGGGTATCATGTAGTCCACGTAGGGCAGGCAGGGCTTGACGGTGTTCATCCACCCGCTGCTGGTGTTCCACACCGTGTCGAAGCTGGTGATAATACCCATCTCTTTCGCACGGCGCAGCAGTTCTGCCGTTGGCTCGCCGTCGATGCCGGGCATGACCAGCGCGCCTGCCACATGAAGCACCTTGCTTTGCCGCACGATGTCCATGTCCACGTCTTCCAATCGCAACGCGGCGTTTGCACCGATATAGTGCAGGAACGAGCGTTCGCCATCGCTGTGCACCATCACCATCGTCGCGCTGGTGGCTTCCTTTTCGTCGCGCTTGACGCCGCGCGTGTCGATGCCGTGCTTTTGCAGCACCTGCACCAGAAAGTCGCCAAAGCCGTCGTTGCCCACCTTGCCGATGACGGCGGTGCGGACACCGATTTTCGCCAACGACACGCCCGTGTTCGCAGCGCAGCCACCGCTGTGCAGCTCCATGCGCTCGACCAGCTGGAGCCGACCGCGTTCGGGATAGGTGTCTATTGGCTTGCCAACCACATCGGCAACCAGAATGCCTAGGCAGGTTACCTCGAACATGACTCACCCTCCTTTTACAATGTAATCTGGCAGTGCGTTGTTGTTATCTGGTTATCTCGGAGCAGACAACCGCAAGCCTCATTTACTCATCCGGCAGGCGAAACTGTTCATCGGGAATAACCTCCGGCTCTGGCGGCAGCACAATAACGCCGTAGTTAATGAGCAAAGCGCGGGTCCAGTATACCGTCGCCAGTGCTGCAAAGCCGGCGAACATCAGCGCTACCCCTATGACGCTGAGCACGCAGAAGATTGCCCATGCCGCTATCATCGCGAACATCCCCGCACTGAATGGCAGGTTGCCTATGGTTAAAAGAAGGGAACGTCGAAGCACCCTCCTCAGCCAGCTCGTTTTGGTCTGCTCTGCGGCATACGCCCCGAAGACATGCTCCACCAGCAACGGATACTGATACAGCATGGCGGTTATCCACAGGAGCAAAATGTACAGGATAACCACCCCGAACACACGCATGAACAGCAGATTGCTCTGCAGATAGAGCGCGACGTTTGCCGTGATGACCAGCGTGACAAAGGTCTGGATGACCGCCATCCACAGCGTTTTCCAACCCAATGCGCGCCATGCTTCGACAAAGCACAGCAGAGACGGGTCATCACGCGTCGCCACGCGATACGCTAGATACACACACCCCATCCACACCTCGCCCAGCAGCACCGAGCCTGCGAAAAACACCGCCAGAACCACTATCACCTGTTTTGTAACAGCGGCAAAGTTAATGGCGACCGACGCCACCAACAGTGCGATCAGCCACAGCAGGCTACTTGCCAGGGTCAACCCGAGGCGGTCGTAGGCGTCGCCTGTTGCGCTGCGCAACGCCCGGAAAAAGGTGATGGTGGGAGAAGACGGCTTTTCCATGAGCTTCTACCTGACGGGAGGCTTGACGGTACCCTGTGGGATGATATTCTCGGCGGTGAGCAACACCACATCGCACCACTGCACATAGGGTTTAATACCCTCTCCGGCACGCTGCACCACTCGCAGTTCCAGAACATGAAACCCCGGGGACAACCTCACGGTGCCCATGCGTATCCATCCGAAGCCCTCGCCGTAACCACCGACGGAGACGGTGCTTTCCGGTGGCTGTGGGGCGTTATCGTCGACGCTCCATAGCAGCGGCGAACCGCCTTCCGTGCGGCACGCTACCCACAGGGCATAGTTCCCTTCCTCTCTCACGGCGAACCGATAGCGCAGGAAATAACCTCGCGCGGGTGGGTCGTTGATGTTTTGCAGTCGTACCACCTTACCACCACTTGCCCAGGGCAGGTCTACAATCTCATCGAAGTTGCTTTCGTCCGCCGTTTCCGCTTCCATCCAGAGGTACTGCGATAACCGCTGAACCAGCTCATCCAGTGCCTCACTGGCGAGCAGATAGGCAGTATACACCTGACCAGCCCGGAGGTTATCGCGCGCCTGCTGCCAGCGGAACCGACCTGTCCCTACATCTACCCGACGCGACTCCCCGATTTTGATCAGCCTTGCCAGCTCATTGACTGCGTCCTCGGCAGCTTCCACCGGGAACAGCGTTCCGCTACCGGTAAACACCACCGGCACCGTTGGGAGATTCAACGAGAAATTGCGCCCTTTCCCACTGATTTTGACGGGCGTGCCATCAGGCAGGTGCGCTGTGAACACACGCGGCTCAATCAGGCGGAAATTGACCGGGCGGTCTTTGTCCACCGACCACATGACGTACTGCTCTCCGGTGAGCGTACGGATATGGTAAGCCCGGTAGTTCCGCCCCACGTTCACCATGGCTCCCTCACGCACCGACGGGAGCCACCACACGTCTCCGGGCAGTTTTTTGACCTCGCAGATACCCGATGCAGTCTGAGGGAAGAAAAGCACCTTGGGAGGCAACTGCCATTCCGGTCGTACCAGCACCGTTTGCTGGAAAGAGCGCAACCACTGCAGCGGAGCGTTATCTGTCAACGCCTCAGCCACCCGGAAGAACCAGCCCCGGCTGCCCGCTTGAGCCAGAGCCTCCGCCTCGCTGTGCAGGGTTTGGCTATCTGCGTAGTCTCGCTTCACATCGTGTGCCAGCGCAGCCAGCAGCCATGTGGGGCGTACGCTCTCTGTCGCCTGTCCCATTGCCGGAGCCATACCCTTGACGGCGAGGTTGAAACCGCGCTCCGCAGTAACCACCAGCAACCCCTCTACGCCCGGCTGGTTCTGCGCGAACACATACATCGGGTGGAACCTCTGCCAGCTCAGCAGGACGGGCACATCTGCCAGGTGGCGACGAAGCACCGCCGCCAGGCGGTCAGCCGCTTCCTGCAACGCTTCCCGCCGATACTGGTTTACGTCTCTCCAGTAGGCACAGCGGGTCGCCTCCACCCGACGCAGGTTGCCCGTCGGCAGGTCGTACAGCTGGGGAATACCCTTTTGCCCGCGCCAGAGGGGGATTTGACGTGCGGCTTCGGCAAACGACTCCAGGTTGCGCTCCGAGAGCGCCCACGCGCTCATCAGGTTCTCCAGAGTCTGATACTTGCGCACCAGAAAGGCTTCAAAGCCCAACCGAAACCCCGGCGACGACGGCACGATACCGTCATCTTCTAAAGGGGGTGTCCACCGTCCCAGCGGGTCCGCGAAAAACCGAAGTCCCTTGCCAAATCGCAGTTTGCCCAGAGTCTGCAGCACTCCGTCGCGCCAGGCATCGTAGCTATCCCATACGTCGGGGACGAAGCCGCCGTTGTCCGCCAGAGGGCGATGGGGATAGGCAACCATGATCGCCATGACGCCTTCCTGCAGCTGAAGGGGCAGACGCCCCACCCCCTGCTCCACAGCCACGCGCGTATGGCTGAGGATACTGCCGTCATGGGTGTCGACCACAAATACCTGCGCATGGTCAGCGTATGGCGCGCGGAAAACGACAACCCCACCCTGCGTGATGTTTGCGATACGGTTGGATGCCGGAGCCACCACATACCCCTGCGCGACAGGCAATCCCGCCTCCCCGAGGGAAAGACCATAGCGCATGTTCCGCGACTCCAGCGCATCCACCAGCCTCTGCCAGCGTTCGGCAGGAATGGTCGGCGCCGCGTCGCGAGGCACGATACAGACATCGCTGATGCCTGCCCGCGCCAGTGCATCCAGCAGTTGCTCGTCGCGCTGGAAGTCCGCCTCAGTAGAGTCCGCTCGCAGGGACTGCGGGGTAAACCACACTCCTGCTGGCATGTAGATTTCCCCATCCCACTGGAGGCTGTGCGCAGGCGTCACCTGCCAGCGATGGGTTGCCCCATCGCGGTCTACGAAAACGCCCTGCCCCACTATCAGCCCCTGCGCCTGCACTACCAGAGTAAGTGCAACCAGCGTCAGCGCGAAAACGAACACTCTGGACACACTACTCACCCTTTTCCACGAACTTCTGCATACGCTTTCGCCGTGCGCTGCAGTGGTTCCTGCCAAAAGGTTTTTGCCACCCTGATTGCGAACCATACCGTAGCAGTGGTGGCATCATGATAGAGATACAGGAAGCGTCAGTGACATATCCCAACGGCGTGCACGCGCTCCGAAACATCAACCTGCGCGTGGAGAAGGGGGAGTTTGTCTTTCTGGTGGGAGCCACCGGGGCGGGCAAGTCCACCTTGCTCAAGCTCATCACGCGCGAGGTGTTGCCCTCTCACGGCAAGGTGATTGTGGCTGGACGCAACGTTGCCGAGATACCTCCCCACGAAGTGCCCTACTACCGCCGGATGATGGGAGTGGTGTTTCAGGATTTCGGGCTTCTGCCCAATAAAACCGTGTGGGAGAATGTGGCATTCGCCCTGCGAGTACTGGGGCTTCCACGCAAGGAGATTCGCAAACGCACCGCCAACGCCATCGAGCTCGTGGGGCTTCTGCGCCGGTGCGACAGCTTCCCCGCCCAGCTGTCGGGAGGCGAAGCACAGCGGGTTGCTATCGCGCGCGCCATCGCCAACGACCCGCCTCTGCTTCTGGCGGATGAGCCGACAGGTAACCTGGACCCCGATACCTCGTGGGACATCATGCAGCTGCTCAGCCACATCAACATCCGCGGTACCACGGTGCTCGTCGCCAGCCATGATAAATACGTGATAGACCGAATGCGCAAGCGCGTGGTGATGCTGGATAGAGGTACCATTGTCAGCGACGTTCCGTGTGGGGTGTACACGCATGAACCTTAGCCATGTGGAGTTTCTGGTGGAAGAGGCTCTGGTCAACCTGCGGCGCAACGGCTTGATGACGCTGGCAGCCATCGGCACGGTTGCGCTCGCGCTGGCGGTGTTTGGTGGTTTCGGATTGATCCTGTGGCGACTGGAGAAGCTGGCCAGCAGCCTGCCTCCCAAGTTCGCCATCGACGTGTTCCTGAAGGACAATGTCTCGCGCCAGCGGGCGCAGGAGCTGCAAAAGCAGTTTGAGAAGCACCCCGACATCGCACAGGTAACTTTCAAACCCAAAGAACAGGCATGGCCCGAGTTCCAAAAGGAACTGCAGCAGGAGATTACCGCCGCACTGCCGTATAACCCATTGCCCGACAGCTTCGTCATTCAGGTCAAAGACCCTTCGCGGACAGGGGCGGTCAGCGCATGGCTCAAGAGCCTGCCCGAAGTGGATGCGGTGCGCGACGCGAAGGAAGAGGTGGATATCATCCTGTCGGTGGCAACGGTGGTGCGATGGGTAGGCATCGGCGGTACGGTGTTGCTGCTGATTGCCACCAGCATCATCATCTACAACGCCATCCGCCTCACGGTCTTTGCCCGCCGTCGGGAGATACGCATCATGCAGCTGATTGGCGCAACATCGGCTACCATCCGCACGCCGTTCGTGCTGGAGGGGGTTGTGCAGGGCGTGCTGGGTGCGTGGATTGCCTGTGGGCTGATTTTCGCAGTGTCCAGACTGGTATCTCACTTTGTGATGCGCAAACTGGTGTTCATCGACAGTCTGGGCGGCTCACCGATGCCCGTCTGGGTAGTCTTTCTAGCTCTGACCGTCCTGGGCGCGGCGATAGGGGGTGCAGTCAGCACCCTCTCCGTCCGAAAATACCTGCAAGCAGTGTGAGTCCTGTTGGGGGTGGGTCATGGGGTTAAGATGGGAATGGCTGGTTAGTCTGGTAATTGTTCTGGTGATTGCATCTTTCGCGGTGGCAAAACCGCCGCAGCGTTCGTCTTCGCAACCCTCCAAGCCAGCCGCCGCCAGCAAGACCGAGCTGCAGAAGAAGCTGGCAACGGTGCAGAAGCAGATTCGACAGGCCCGTGCCGAAATCCGACAGATTCGCAAGCGAGAACGCGCTATCACCGCCGACCTGCTGGCTACCGAGCAAGAGCTGGACGTCACCCGCAAGCGATTGCACACGGTGCGCGCCCGATTGAACACCGTAAGGTCTTTACAGCGCAAAACCGCCGCGCGCCTGAAAGAGCTCGAACAGCGCCTGCAGCAACGCCAGCAGCTGCTCGCCCGCCGTGTGCGCGTGGCTTACCAGCAGGGTAACGCCAGCACGGTGCGCGTCTTGCTCGGTTCGCGGGACGTACATGACCTCATCAGCCGCTCGTACGTGCTGGGGCGTATCGCGCGGGCGGACTCGAGGCTGGTGCTCGCCATCCGGCAAGACAAGGAGGAAGTCGCTCAGGCAAAGGCGCAGCTGGACAAGCAGGCACAGGAAATCGCCCAGCTGGAAGCGGAACTGGCGCAGCAAACCTACCGTTTATACCAGCAGACAGAGGTCAAACGGGAAATATTGCAGGACATCGCCCGCGACCGCCAGCTGAAGGAGCAGGCGCTGGATGAATGGGAAGAGGAGTCGCGCCAGATTGCCGCGATGTTGCGGGCGATGGAGCAGACCCCGCGGGGTCAGGCTCGCCTCGCCCGACCGTTCCGCGGGGGGTTCATCCGTCCGGTCAACGGGCCGATTGTATCGGGCTTCGGGATGCGGTTTCACCCCATTTTGAAAGTGAACCGAATGCACAACGGTGTGGACATCGCTGCGCCTTACGGCACCCCGATTAAAGCCGCAGCGGACGGGGAGGTCATCTTCGCGGGATACCGGCGCGGCTACGGTAACACGGTCATTATCGACCATGGCGGGGGCGTGGCGACGCTGTACGCGCACTGTTCCGCGCTGGCGGTGGGCGAGGGTGCGACGGTAAAGCAGGGGCAGGTTATCGGATACGTGGGGGCAACCGGACTGGCTACGGGACCGCACCTGCACTTTGAGGTACGCCGCAACGGCGAACCCGTGAACCCCTTGTAGGCTGTCATCGGGATGACTGAGTACACGAGTACAAAAGTATCTCCTTACGTGTTAGGCTGTCAGTATTTCGGCGCATGTCATCTGCTGGAGGCCATGCGCTCCACCGAACCCCAGACAAGCTGCAATCGGAGGCGTGCTTGATGAGCTATCACATTGAACAACGCTTGGATGAGTTGTTTTCTCCGAAGAATTCAGGGGGAATGCGTGTCTTCCTGTTCGCGAAGTTTTACGAAGAGATGCTGAGGGAATACTTTGAACAAAGTGGTTATCAGGTGCTGCCGGGGAAGCCCAGGATTTTCTGGAGCAAAATCTCCGTTCCGTCCAACGCTCTTAGCGATAACCACAGAAGACTTATCAATAAGCTAAAAACCTTGCGCGAAAGTCGATCCCATTGTACGCCAGATGGGTTGTTTTTATGCGGTAGGGACTACTTTGTATGGGAAGCTAAAAACTGGGTACAGGAACTGTACCCTTCGCCCTTCGCGGATCGCGTCTGGGATTTTGCATGGCTGCTAGCGAAGCAGGCAGACTACAATGGTCGTTCGTATGACTTATCCGGTTTCATCATCTCGTGGTGGGAGCGCGAGAATGGAATGGATGAAGCTTTGGCAGAAGTGCGAAGATGTGTATATCCACTACATGTAGAACTGGTCATCACCAAAGACGTATTGCGTGAATGCATTGAGGCCCAATATGATTGGTACCTGAGTCTTATGGATAGGAAACGGGAAAACATTAACCAGTTCTTCGATGTCCTTCTCGGAAGATAACAAGCCCACAGCTCGCGGCTCTTATCTAACACAGCAAGAACAAAATCAGCCTGCGTCTACTCTCTATGAGGGTGGGCGGATGTTTCCAGCATCTCGGCAGAGGCGCTTAAACGTTGTCCCGACTTTGCCAGCAACAGCCGTTCGTGTAATTGAGCAAAGTAGGCGAGCATCTCCTCTTCACTGAGGTGCGCAAGCTGCTCCTGTCGCGCCTGCTGAGCTCCATGCTGGAGCTGTACGCAGTCAAACTCTTTCGTTTTGCTCATCATCGATGAGTACCTCCACAGGCGTGCGGATGTCTATTGCTCTCCAACCCAACCGCCTGTTTACCTCGTTCGAATACGGTTATAGTTCACGATATGTTTGAAATTCCAGCTGACCACAACATCTACGCCATTTACGGTGGCTACTGCTACATGCAGGGCATCTCCCTGCCATCTCTCGGTAACAACGCCTGCTTCTATATACGCTTTCTGTAAGTAAAAGGCCTCGCTCGTAACCGCTGCAAGTTCGGCAAACGGCAGAAGTGTATAAAAAGCCGCTCGCACATTTTCTGGCGCCCTCGTCACCTCATCTGCAACTAAAGCAGAGGTAACAAGAAACAGCTGTCCCTGTTTTACTTGGTTGAAAAAGAGCTGGCTTCCTGCAGCGAAATCTACGTCTTATAAACCTCCATATACGGATGTGTCAGCATATACTCTAATTCGCATGCATGCCTCCAGCATGATTATAACACACATGAACTGCAAAAAGTTTCAGTTATCCCCACATGTCCCAGATGAGTCTTGCCAGAATGGCTGCCACTGCCCACAGGAAGAACTTGCGGATAAAGGGACTGCCCCGGCGCATTGCCAGCCGACTGCCCAGCCAGCCGCCCAGCACGTTCGCCAGCAGGAACGGTATCGCCAGCAGCCACTGTACGTGCCCCTGCCAGGCGAAGGTCAACAGCGCGGCAAGGTTGGTGGTGGCATTCAGCACCTTCGTATGTGCCGTCGCCGGCAGAAACTCCATACCCAGCAACGTGGTCATGCCGAACATCATGAAGCTGCCCGTGCCCGGCCCGAAGAAGCCGTCGTACGTGCCGACGACCAGCGCGATGAGAAAGGTAACCAGATCCGGGTGGCAACGGGTTAGCGGGCTGCGTCTCTGAAGTCCCAGTTCCTTGCGCCGCCATGTGTATACCCAGACTGCTATCAGCAACACCACCACCAGAGGGCGCATCACCGACACGCTGAGATGCCCTGCCAGCCTCGCTCCCGCCGCTGAACCGACAAACGCTGCCAGAATGGGTATGCGCAGGCTTCGCCAGCGCACATGTCCTCCACGCGCGTATTGCCACGCGGCGATCGTTGTACCACTGATGGAGATGAGCTTGTTGGTTCCCAGCACGCTTGCCGGGTCAAGGTGGGGAAACAAGAGCAAAAGCGCAGGTATCTGGATAAGTCCGCCACCGCCCACAATGGCGTCAAAAAGGCCTGCGCTCCACGATGCCAGACTCATCAGCACATAATGGAGCAGGGGTGTTTCAGGAAGCGGCGACATTATCAGCGCATCCCGTTCGGCTATCGGGCAGCACAAAGCCGAAACGGCTACCCACGTTCAGTTCGCTCTCCACCCATACGCGCCCTCCATGCGCTTCTACCAGATGCTTCACGATGGACAGCCCCAGCCCGGTTCCCCCTTTGGCACGGCTGCGTGCCTTGTCCACGCGGTAGAACCGTTCGAAGATGCGCTCGAGGTGTTCGTTGGGGATGCCGATGCCGGTATCCTCTACCACAATCTCGCTTCCCTCAGGTACCTTTCGTGCGTAGATGCGTACCTGCCCACCTCGCCGGTTGTATTTTATCGCGTTGTCTATCAGGTTCCACAGAATCTGTTCCAGCTGGTCCCTCTGCGCACAGACGATAAAATCCTCCGGCACATCCACAACCAGCGTCACCTCAACCTCTTCCGCCTGCGCCCGGAGCTGGTCTACCAGAGAGTGCACCACACCGCTCAGGTGGATTTCCTGCGCTTGGGGAATGGGACGCGCCTCCGCCTTAGCCAGCACCAGCAGGTCATCGGTCATACGAGTCAGGCGTTCGGTTTGCTGCACGATAGTGTTGAGAAACTTTTGCTGAATAGCAGGGTCGTCCGGCGGCGATTCGAGCAGGGCTTCCGCGTTGGCGCGGATGGAGGCAAGCGGTGTGCGCAGCTCATGCGAGACGTTGGCGACAAAATCGCTGCGAATCTGTTCCAGCCGGCGCAATTCACTGATATCTGTCATCACCACCAGATAATTCGAGACGGCAGCCTGGGGTGCAGTGGGCAGAGGCAGGATGCGCACAAACACCGTTCGGGGATGAGGGTGTGGAAATCGGATCTCCGCATGTTGGGGGCGCTGAGTCTGCACGCAGCGGGTCAACAGCAGGTTGAGGTCGTAACACAGGGTGCGCTGCAACAGGGTCTGTCCCAGTACTCCCCTCCCCAGCAAGCGCGACGCGGCGGGATTTGCGGAGACGATGGTACCTTCTGCGGTAACCAGCAGCACCGCATCCTGCAGGGATTCCATCGTGTAATGGAGCAACGAGCGGTAATGCTGCACTTCGGCTGAGAGGTCTTCGCACCTCCTCTGGAGGGGATCTGTCTGTTCTTCGAGACGACGCAACCTCACCATCAACACCATGACTGCGATGCCCAGAGCCAGCACCAGCAGCCACGGCAACCACGCTATCATATGTCATCCTCGAAACTTGTAGCCAACCCCACGCACTGTCAACAGATACTTCGGCTTGCGCGGATCGGACTCGATTTTTTCCCGTAACCAGTGGATATGCACATCTACCGTACGCTCTTCGATATATCTTTCCTCGCCCCACACACGGTCCAGCAAGGTTTGTCGGGAGAACACCTGCCCCGGGTGCTCCATCAGGAAGCGCAGCAGGTCAAACTCTTTCGGCGAAAGGGACAGCAGAGTGTCGCCCAGCCGGGCTTCGTGGCGCTCCACGTCAAGGCTCAGTTCGCCCGCCTTCAACACGTTTCCCGCCACAGGAACAGCAGCCTTCGCGCGTCGCATCACCGACTTGATGCGCGCTATGAGCTCCCTCATGCTGAACGGTTTGGTCACGTAATCGTCCGCGCCGATTTCCAGTCCCACCACGCGGTCTGTTTCTGCCCCTTTAGCCGTCAGCATGATGATGGGCACGTTGCTGCGCTTGCGCAGAATCTGGCACACTTCAAACCCGCTGCGCGTGGGCAGCATCACATCCAGAACCACCAGGTCCGGGTTCTGTTCGTGAAAAAGCCGCAGGGCATCCTCCGAGTCGGTAGCGGTGACGACCTCAAACCCTTCACGCTGCAGTGCATACTGCAGAGCGTCCAGCAGCGGCTGTTCGTCGTCAACGACAAGGATTTTCATCTGTCCTCCCCCCTTACCCGGAGGGGTTTAATCGGCGATAATCTCCACGTTGGCGCGGGGAACGACCACTTGCTTGCCGTCTTCCAGCTCTGCCTCCAGCACGCGAACCATCGCGCCCGTTGGTATCTCCACCAGCTGTGGCGGTAGAGCGGTTACCGTTGCCAATCTGCCGAAATACGGCTCGCGGATGATTCGCACGTGGCTGCCAATCTCCAGCACCTGCGCTTCGAACGCGGCCCGCGGCAGAGGCTCGTTTGCCAGCTCGGGACGTGGCACAATCACCTCCGGACGAATGACCCCTGCCCGGATCTGCGTTGCGCCGTTGATGGACGCCATTCTGCCCTCCAGACTGCGCAGCAGGTCGAAAGTGCGTTGCGCCATGCGTATCTCACCAAAGCCTTCGGTGAGGATCAGCGTGAGCGGGATGTCCTCGTGCCCCGTGATGGCCACACCGATGTCGTAGCCCAGAAACTCCACCAGGTCGGTATCCAGCGTGCCGCCCACTACGATGCCTACCACCCCCATCTCACCTGCCTTGCGCAGGGCAGAGCCGGAAATAAAGCTGCCCCCCACAATCACCTTGCCAGCAAGGTCGGGGGTAATCATATCGTCGGTAATGGGCTGTTCAGGGCTATCGACGACTACCTTGATTTCGCCCAGGCGCTCACCGCCCACGCCAAAGATACCCTGCACCAGCGAGCCATGGGTCTCCACCACCACTCCCTCTTGCGGAATGACTTCCACCACTTTGCCCGCAATATAGGCTTTCACTTCCAGTGGAGTGGGCTTCTCGCGGATGCCGATGTGTCCGGAGACTTCGGAGATGAGCTCTACCGTGCCTTCAATGGGCGATTTCACCTCGCTGCGGAATAAACCGAATAAACCCCGCGACTCCGCCAGTACCGTGCCCACCTGCACGGTATCGCCCACCTTCACTTTGAGCATTTTAGGCAGTTCATCGGGCTGCACACCCAGCTGTTCTGCCACCCGCACCGTTTGCATGATGCCCGGAATCTCCGCCCGGGCGACAACCGTGTCCGGCATCACCTCCTGCCCTTCCTGCACCATAACTGTTCCCTTCAGGGGCAACCGCCGCGTTTTACGGATAAGGGCATGAGCGCTGACCGCCAGACCGGGAGTATAAGCGGTTCCCAATACCACAACCTCCGGAAAGTGAGCAATTTAACCGTATGCTAGTGTATCGTGAGAGAGGCGGTGTGTCAAGTCAGGCGCTGCAGGGCGATTGTTAAGAAAGTGTTATCGCCTTTCCTGCCGGGTGACCTGCTGTCCGTCGTAGGTGAAAACCATGATGTCGCCATCTACCACCGTTTCCAGATGCACCGGACGGTTCCAGATGGTGTAGATGTTTTTCAATGTCCGCAGGGTGTAGTCCATATCTAACGGTTTGCCGTCGTAGTAGTGTTTAAGGTACAGCTCGCCCCGACGCCCGTAGTCGCCGTCCTCCACCATGACTACCGGCACGCCGAAGTTGGTCATCGAGTCCAGCAGGGTATCGCGCACCTTCTCCCAATCGGTCTCCTGCACGCGCCAGACCAGTTCACCGTCCACCTCTTCCAGCTTGTAGGTGTACAGGTCGAGTTTTTTGACCAGCGATTCGGTGAGATATTTGCGCAGGAAGGTAACGTCGCATTCCATCTCGCGCACTTCCAGCAGCTTCTGCCAGCCTTCTCCGACGGGGCGTGGTTTGGGACGTTGCAGCCAGTCGGTTTCGGGTTCCTCATCTTGTTCGGGTGGCTCGCCGTTCCATCGCCGTTCGATGTCGCGCAGAATCTGGTAGCCGACATAATAGGGGTTCAGACTCATCCGCGAGCCCGGTGATAGCACGCTGGAATGCATCCGGCGGAACTCGATATGCTCGGCGGGAGTTAAGGGCAACGCCTCCAGCACGCGCTCGTGAATCAGCGATGCCCAGCCCTCGTTCATTATCTTGGTGCGGATTTGCGGCAGGAAGTATAGCATCTCCTCGCGCACCATGCCGATGATGTCGCGCTGCCAGTCTTCCAGGTCGCGGGCATAGTCGCGCAGGAACAGCAACAGGTCTTTCTCCGGTTCCGGCGGGATGCGCCTTGTGGTCGGCGGCTCTGGGGTTTCCACCCGCCCGAGAAGGTCATCGAACTCACTGCTGGGGCGGGTAAGGGTCGGCTTTTGCTGGGCGTATTCCTCGGGCGCGCGCCGGCGGTAGGTGGGTTCCACCGGGTCGATATGCTCTTCGATGCTCAGCACCGCGTCCAGAAACTGTTCCACCTTCTGGGGACCGTATTCCATCTCGTACTGGCGGATGCGGTCAGCGTGCAGGCGGGCGCGTTCTACCATGCGCCGGTCGGTATGCGCGAAGTAGGTGTTGTTTTTGAAGAAATCGGAGTGCCCCAGCACGTGCGCCACCACCAGCTTGTTGGCAAGCAACGAGTTGTTCTCCAGCAGAAACGCCTGCGACGGGTCGGTGTTGATGACCAGCTCGTAGATACGGGCGATGTTGTATTCGTACATCGTCTTCTGGCGGTGATAATCGCGCCCGAACGTCCAGTGCGAGAAGCGTGCGGGTAGCCCGTACGCGCCAATCTCGTAGATGATATGCGCAGGCACGAGCTCAAAATGCACGGGGAAGGGGTCTAAACCCAGCTCGTGCACCTTTTCCCACGCCTGCTCGATGAACTTTTCCAGCTCAGCGCGTTCCTGTGGAGTCATGCTGTACCGACCTCCGGGTGCTTGCTGAAGAACCTCTTTAGCGCGGGCCAGACGTCCTCTTTGCTGGTGATACGCACCAACACCACGCGCGGGTCACTGGCGAAACGTTCTTGCAGCGCCTGCCCCAGCGGCGCGAAAGCATCCGCATGCCCCCACAGCTCGTCGGCAATCTCGCCGTAGCCAATCAGGTTGCTGATGGACGCCATCTGCTCGACCAGTTGCACCACCTCGCGGTCGCCCCAGTTGTAACCGTCGGAGAAAAGGAAGGGATAGATGTTCCACTCGCGCGGGTTATAGCGTTTATCGATAATCTCCAGCGCGAGCTTATATGCTTCCGAGAGTTTGGTGCCTCCCGAATCACCCGCTGCGAAGAACTCGTGTTCGTCCACCTCTTTGGCGATGGTATGACAGGTGATAAAGACAATCTCGGTGTTGGTGTATTTGGTGCGCAGGAAGCGCAGCATCCAGAAGTAGAACGAGCGGCAGATGTACGCCTCGAACTCGCCCATGCTGCCCGACACATCGCGCATCGCGAAGATGACGGCGTTGCGCTGCGGCTCGGGCACCACTTCCCACGAGCGGAAGCGACGGTCATCGGCGTGTATCTGGAAGCCCGGTTTGCCTTCCTTCGCGCTGCGCTTGTACGCTTCGATGAGCGTGCGCTTACGGTCGATATTGGAGAGTGGGCCCTTGCGGGCGATGGTGTTGAACTGGGTGGTGTCCGCCATCACCTGCTTGTTGCCCTTTTCCTGCAGGTTGGGCAGGTGCAGGTCTTCGAACACCAGCTCCATCAGCTCCTCGATGGTGAACTCCGCCTCATAGAAGTCCACGCCGGGTTCGGTTCCGGCTTGCTTGCCTGCGCCCTGCCCTTCGCCCTGTTGCCGTCCCAAGATGTCGCCAGGTTGGGTGCCGCCGCTGCCCTGACCCACGCGCTTACCGGCGTTCGGGTCGAAGCGGATACGCGGCAGCTCCAGCCCGCGGATGGGGATTTTCACGATCTTGCCGTCGTGGGCGGTGATGATGTCCTGCTGGCTGATAATCTCGCCCAGGTTCTGTTTAATGACCTCCTTCACCTTTTCGTTATGGCGCTGGCGGTCACGCTCCGCGCGATGGTGCAGGTCCCACGGGTCTTGCGAAAGGATAAAGGGTGGATGATGCCACATCTCCTTCACCTCTTTCTCTCCCCCGCCCCACAGGGGGCGGAGGAGCAAGTTACCGGTTCAGTAAGGTACCCACGTAGCGCATCACCTCGCTGGCGCACACGGGGCAATAACCGTGCTCGGCGCACAGGCGGTCTACCACTTCGTTCATCTTCTTCAGCTGTTCTTCGTTAGGTGTGGCCACCGAAGTGGTAATCTTCACCACGTCCTTGAGGTCAGCAAACAGCTTGCGCTCGATGGCTTCCTTGAGCCGCTCGTCGCTGTTGACGTCGAAGCGGACGTTGCGCCGTGCCAGCGAAGCGACGGAACGCAGGATACCCTCGCGGAACTCGCGTTTGGCGTTCTCCGAGATGCCAATCTGCTCCTCGATGGAGCGCATCAACTTCTCGTCGGGTTCCATATCCTCGCCGGTGATGGGGTCTTTCACCTTGGTGCGGTTGCAGTATGCGTCCACGTTGTCCAGATAGTTGTCCAGCAGGGTCTGCGCCGCTTTCTCGTACGAGTAGACGAATGCCCTCTGGATCTCCTTTTTGGCGAGCTCGTCGTATTCCTTGCGCACTTCGTCGATCAGCCCCAGCAGCTTACGCTTCTCTTCCTCGTTGCTGGTATATTCCGCGAGACCATCGCGCAGGCTGCGCAGCACGTCGATAGGCGTGATGCACGACTTGCCACTGCGGGCAATCGCGCTGGAGATGCGGTTGATGATGAAGCGCGGCGACACCCCCTGCATTCCTTCATCGGGATACTCTTCCTGCAGCTCCTTCAGGTGGCGCTGGTCCCATTCGCCCACCTGCTTCTCGCCGTCATAGAGCTTCATCTTGGTCATCAGGCTCAAGCCACTCTTCTTGGAGGGCTTCAGGCGGCTGAGCACGGCGAACATGCTCGCCACGCGCAGGGCATGCGGTGCGATATGCACCTTTCTCAGGTCCACGCCGTCTTCCTGTACCTCGCTCTGGGCAATGAGCTTCTCGTAGATACGCACTTCATCGCTAACGCGCAGGTTGTAAGGCACTTTGACCACGAAGATGCGGTCAATCATTGCCTCGTTCTCCTTGTTGGAGAAGTAGGCGTTGTACTCGTACTCGTTCGTGTGAGCCACGACGACAAGGTCGCAATAGATGAGTGCGAACCGGGAGGCTTTAATCATCTGCTCGCCGGCAACGGTGTTGAGCTCGTACAGGAACCGCTTGTCCGCTTTGAGCATTTCGATGAACTCCATAATGCCGCGGTTGGCGATGTTCAGCTCGCCGTCGAAGTTGTACACGCGCGGGTCGCTCTCCACCCCGATTTCGGTGAGCATCTGCAGGTTCACGCTGCCCGTCAGTTCCGACACGTCCTGCGACTTGGGGTCGGAGGGCTTGAAGGTGCCGATGCCGATTCGGTTGCGCTCGGAGAAGAAGATGCGTTCGACGGGCACCTGATCGATTTTGCCGTGGAACTCCTCCTTCAGTCGCCAACGACACACAGGGCACAGGTCGCCCTCGATGTAGATGCCGAACTGTCGGCGGAAATCTGCCCGCAGGTCTTCGGGGATGAGGTGTAGCGGTTCCTCGTGCATGGGACAGCCTTTAATGGCGTAGACCGCGCCCTGCTCGGTACGCGAATATCGCTCCAGCCCGCGCTTGAGCATGGTCACCAGCGTGGACTTGCCTCCGCCCACGGGACCCACCAGCATCAGGATGCGCTTGCGCACGTCCAGCCTCTTGGCGGCAGGGGCGAAGTATTCGTCCACAATCTGCTGCAGGGTCTTATCCAGCCCGAAAATTTCCGAACGGAAGAAGCGATACTGCTTCGGACGCCCTTCCGGTTCGTCTACCCCCGCAGCCA
This sequence comes from Bacillota bacterium, assembly GCA_023511455.1. Taxonomy (NCBI): domain Bacteria; kingdom Bacillati; phylum Bacillota; species Bacillota bacterium. Next base: position 25,768 of record JAIMBJ010000010.1, on the reverse strand, counting down.
TAATCATGTCGTATACGCGGGCGTGCGCCAGGTCTGCCACCTGCGGGTTTTTGGTGACAATCTCCAGATAGTCCGCGAACGTGCCTTCCCAGTATAGAGACTGTTCGCTCTGACGCAGCTCCTCCGCCTGTTTCAGGAAATCCGATGGCTTCATGTTGTATCCCGTCTCCTTCCTGCTTGGATTGCCAGTAGTAAAGCAAAACGCCTCGTGCTGCGGAGGTCACACACGAGGCGCTAATGGGACGGGCACAGTGAGGTCAACCGCCGGGAGGCTTCTCCTCCGCTACAGTGCTTTCCTTTGCGCCTGCAGGTGTGTCCTCTGCAGCATGGATAAGGTCAACTGGCTCCTTCTGGATATCCTCTGGGTTGCTCAATTTTCCTCTCCAACAACCTTTCGTTGCACAATGTTCTGTTTAGTAGACTGTGCCGGACATGTGAAAGTTCCGTTTTCGTAGAAACCAGCAGCGGCAGTCACGCACGCAGACAACAGGATTATACCTGTTTTCTACTGTATCTTAATTATTGGTGCAAAGTTTGTCAATCCTTCAGAGCATTTTCCGGTATAAGTGCGGATGCGTCCGCCCCTTTATTACAGGGGCGGACGTGCGGCCACTTACCCGCTCCTGGAAGTGGGCGGATGTGGCGCCTGCACCGCCTGCGCGGTGGTCTGGACGGTGGTGGCATGCACATCCGCAGCGCGGTGCACCTCCGCCTCGCCCAGCTTCTCCGCAATCTCTTCGGGACGATCGGCAATGCGCATCATCTCATCCTTGTCAATGATACCCTTGCGGTACAGCGACAACAGGAACGAGTCCAGTGTGCACATGCCCCACTGCTGTCCCGTCTGGATGGCGGAGTAGATGCTGTAGGTCTTGTGGTCGCGGATCATGTGCTGGATGGCGGGCGTGCAAATCATCACCTCGAACGCAGCGACGCGCCCCGGACGGTCGATACGCGGCAGCAGCTGCTGTGAAATTACCGCCACCAGGTTGGTGGAGAGCTGCACGCGGATCTGCTCCTGCTGGTCCAGCGGGAACACGTCGGTGATGCGGTCTACCGTCTTGGCGGCGCCGGTGGTGTGAAGGGTGGAGAACACCAGGTGTCCGGTTTCTGCCGCCGTAATCGCCGCCTGGATGGTGCGCAGGTCGCGCATTTCGCCCACCAGAATCACGTCCGGGTCCTCGCGCAGGGCGCGCACCACGCCGTCGGCGAAGGTCGGCACGTCCACGCCCACCTCGCGCTGCGAGATGATGGACTTCTTGGGCGCATGGTAGTATTCGATAGGGTCCTCGATGGTGATGATGTGGCAATCACGATGCGTATTAATCCAGTCAATCATCGTTGCCAGAGTGGTTGTTTTACCCGAACCTGTTGGTCCTGTAATCAGGATAAGCCCGCGCGGTTCGTACAGCAGGTCGATCACCTCGCGCCCCAGCCCCAACTCCTCGAAGCTCAGCATCTTGTAGGGGATTAGACGCAGGTTCATGGCGAGCGTGTTCTTTTGCCAGTACGCCGCCACACGGAAACGCGCCTTGTTCTGGTGCGAGATACCGAAGTCGGTGCTGCGGTCGGTCTGCAGCTCCTCCCAGTTGCGGTCGGGGCATATCGAGCGCACCAGTCGTTCGGTATCTGCCGGGGTGAGAACGTCAAACTCCTGTAGCCGATATAACCTGCCATAAATGCGCAGTACCGGTCGCTCACCGGCTATCAGGTGGATATCGGAGGCATCTCGCTCCACCGCCAGGTCCATGAGTTTGTCGATGGTGACCATACCAACACCCTCCTCCTTGTTTTTGTCCCCGTTATCGGGGCGGGCTGATGTGCGACTGTCATCACAATCCAGCAGAGACGCAGGCATCCCCCGGCGATAGCGTCGGGTGGAAAAGCACTCTGCATACACTATAAAAGGAAAGCTCGATGTTGTCAAGCAGTTTGCAACCCTGTTTTGGAAAAGGCGTGTCGAAAAGTTTTTCCGCGCCCCCTCCAAACCGTTGACAAATATGTCTGTATGAGATATAATGATGAACGATATATCGGGAAGCGAGGTATACATCTATGAGCGCGTATGAGCAGATGGTCAAGGGCAATACGCCCATGCTCATCCTGTCGCTGCTGGTGGAGAAGCCGATGCACGGTTACGCCATCGCGAAGGAGATTGGGCAACGCACTGCCGACCTGTTGCGCTTTCGCGAAGGCACGCTCTACCCCACGCTGCACGAAATGGAACAGAAGGGCTGGATCGTGGGCAAGTGGGAGAGCACCGACGGCGGGCGCGAGCGCAAGGTGTATTCCATTACCCCGCAGGGCTTGCGCGAATTGCAGCGACAGCAGCACGCCTGGCAGCGGTTCCGCAACGCCGTTGAGGCGGTGATGCAGCGAAAGTCTCCACCATCGGCAGAGGGAGGGGTCGAGCTATGTACAACCTGATTGAGGATTATCTGGATAGACTGTGCCTGCCGCTGGTGCGTCGACTGTTCTACCATGAACGCCAGCGCATCCGTCAGGAGGTGCGCGACCACCTGCTGGAGCGGGTCGATGAACTCAAATCGCAGGGCGTCAGCGACGATGAGGCAGTGGCGGTCGCCATCAAGCAGTTTGGCTCACCCGAGTGGGTGGGCACGTTGCTGCTGGAGAAGCACACGCAGCGTCCCGTCGTGACCTTGTGGCGGGGACTGGTGCTGGCGGGGCTGACACTGGTCACCGCTTTCCTGCTGACGGTGCCACTTGCGCAGCCGCTCGCGCCGCCCCGTGCGGTCATGCTGCAGGCGGTAGACGCCATGATGTGGACCCTCGGCCAGCTTTCTGGTAGCCTGCCAGAGGCACAGCAGCTGCGGCGCACGTTGCTACAGTCGCGCTTGCCATCGGGATGGTCTATGGGCGTGCCGCCAACAGGCTGGAAGTGGCAACAAGCAGACCCTCCCTTGCAAGCGGTAGAAGGGCTGGTGACACAGCGGTACAGCCAGTGGCTGGGTAAGCGCCTGCGAGACTCCTGGTTAGTTCGTCGTACGATAGGCGTGAGTCTTTCGGCTGGCAAAATACGCCTTCCTGTAGACACCCTGCCTCTAGTTAGCGTCTGTGGGGAATTCGGATGCGTCGGTTTCCCGCGACCATTCGACTCGCGTTCCGTCGACGATGCGATACTCAAGTTCGCCCTGCCCTTGCTGGCGCTGGCGACGCTTGCTGGCTGGCTGACCCGCCGCCTGCGCTGGGCGATTGGCGCCTCGGTCGCCGCAGTGGTACTGAGTTTTCCCGCCACTTTGTTGTTGACATTTAGAATCTCCTCAGCAGAACCTGCAAGGAGCTACGAACAACCGCCCCTCACGCAGGCGGTGCGTTTCATGGAGGACATCGCTGCCCAGAAGGCAACCCTCATCGGCAAAGCGACGCCCATCCTGTCTGCATCCGAGGCAGGTCTTGCCAGCGATGCCGAACGTGCGCAACGTATCCTGCAGCTGGGGCAGCTCTATCGCCACTACGCGAAACAGTACACTGCTGCCTGGCAGCGGTGGAACGACGCCAGCGGGCTGCAGAGGGTGTGGTGGACGTTTTCGTACCATGTGCTGCCGACGTGGTGGAGCCTCCCTGTCGGTCTGCTGGCGACGCTAATGGGCGGCGGCTTGGGCGTGATGGTGCGTGTTTGGGGGTGGCGCATGCGTCACTTCTTGCTTTACCGTTTCGCATAAGGTGCAAAGAAGAACGAAGCCTCCTTCACCTCAGAGGGCATCCCCCTGCTTGGGATGCCCTTTTTTCAGCAGGAAACACTACCCACCGTTTCCGAAAAGATTCCCTAACACTCAAAGGAGGTGTGTGGAGATGCCACCCGACGCGGGCAACGCGCAGGTCCGTTTCGACGTCATCGGCAGGGCGTGGGGGTTGTATCAGAGCCAGCTGGGAATGTGGATAGCCATCAGTGCTCTTGTGCTCATTGTGGGCGCCATCCTGGCTTCCCCTACCTTCGCGATAGGTCTGGCTTCCGAAGGCGGCTCTATGTTCCGCATAGACCCGCTCGGGTTTGTCGTGAATCTCGTGACGGGGACGCTGATGCTCACCGTATCTGCTGCGGTGTTCTATGCCGCGCTGCGGCAGATACGTGAGGGGAGTCTTCGGCTGGAGGCGATGGGCGAGGTAACCCCTGTGCTGGGCAAGGTGATGGTCGCGGCGTTCATCGAGGTGCTACTGACCAGTATCGGTTATGCGCTGTTCATCGTGCCCGGTCTGGTCGTCAGCGGATTGCTGATGTTCGCGCTGCCGCTGGTCGTTGACCAGAAGCTCGATCCCCTCGATGCCATTCGGCGAAGCTTCGACATGCTGAAATCGCAATGGCTGATGGCGACGCTGTTCATCGTGGTGGTCACTATACTGGGATTTGTGGGGCTTATCCTGTGTGGGATCGGCGCCATCTTCACCATGCCGTTTTACTTTCTGAGCATCGCGCTGCTGTATGAGGACTTCGTGCGGGGAGCGGCTGAGGCTTAGAGAGAAGCACGCCTTGCACCACATCAAGCAGAAGGGGGTCTTGTTTGGAGAAGGGACGAGAACTGACATCGGTTCGCGGGATTGTAGCGGGGATTGTGCTGGGTATCGCCGCAGGATTGTGGCTGAACTATAGCGTCACCGAGGCGCATCCGCTCTTTGTCACCGTCTCGTTGGGAGCAGACCTGTTTATCCGCCTGCTGCGCATGATTATTGTACCGCTGGTGATGGCATCGCTGGTGAGCGCAGCGGCGAGCCTGGATACCCGTCATCTCGGGCGGCTGGGCAGCCTGACACTGGTGTATTACACGCTGACCACGCTGCTGGCGGCCGGACTGGGACTGGTCATCGTCCATTGGATACAGCCGGGTGTAGGTGCTGTGCTGCAGTCTGGTGACTTGCCGAAGGAGATTGCCGAAAGAGCTCCTCCGACCTTCACCGACCTCCTGCGCAATCTCATTCCAGCGAACCCTGTGGATGCGATTGCCAGGACCGATATGTTGCAGATTATCAGTTTCAGCTTGATACTGGGCATCGCGTTGAACCTGATGGGCGAGCGGGGCGCCACCGTCCGCCGTTTCTTTGACGAGGTGTTGCAGCTCTCGATGGTGATTGTGGGCTGGGTGCTGCGGTTGCTTCCCGCTGGCGTCGCCCTGCTGCTTGCACGCGCCATCGGTCAGGCAGGCGTCGAGGCGTTTGTTCCGCTGGCGAAATACATGGCGTCCGTACTGGGGGGACTGCTGGTACATGGGTTTGTGGTGCTGCCCCTGCTCGTATGGGTGCTGGGAGGGGTATCGCCCTGGCGTTTTCTGGCGGGCATTTCGTCCGCAATGCTGACAGCTTTCAGCACGAGCTCCAGTGCGGCAACATTGCCCATCACGTTGCGCGCCGTCGAGCAAAGGCTGCACGTGCCCAGCCACATCAGCCGCTTCTGTATTCCTATCGGCGCGACGGTGAACATGGACGGAACCGCGCTTTACGAGGCAGTGGCGGCACTCTTTATCGCGCAGGTGTATGGCATCGCTTTAGACCTTCCGCAGCAGATGGTGGTGTTGTTCACTGCCACGCTGGCGGCGATTGGCGCAGCGGGCATCCCCAGCGCGGGTCTGTTCACGATGGTCATCGTGCTGCAGGCGGTGAACCTGCCGCTGGAAGGCATCGGCATCATTCTGGCAGTGGACCGCGTTCTGGATATGTTTCGCACGATGGTGAACGTCGAGGGTGACGCAGGTGGTGCAGTGATTATGACCAGGCTCACCCATCAAGAGTAAACCGTAGCCCCCGCCCAGTGGGCGGGGGCTACTCTCCGCGATACTACATGTCGTAGTCAGGCGGCGAGGGTGTCTTACTCTCCTTCTTCTCGGGCTTCTCCACCACCAGCGCCTCGGTGGTAAGCAACATGCCAGCGATCGACGCCGCGTTCTGCAACGCCGAGCGCGTCACCTTCACCGGGTCCACGATACCCGCCTTCACCATGTCCACATACTCGCCAGTGAGGGCGTTCAGCCCGTGACCCTTCTCCATGTTCTTGACGCGCTCGACCACTACCGAGCCTTCCAGACCGGCGTTCTCCGCAATCTGACGCAGCGGCTCCTCCAGCGCGCGGCGTACGATGGCGGCGCCATGCTGCTCATCGGGCGTCTCGCCGATGCCGTCCAGCGCGGGGATGATGTTCAGGTAGGTCACCCCACCGCCGGGCACGATGCCCTCTTCCACTGCCGCGCGCGTCGCCGACAGCGCGTCCTCGAAGCGGTGTTTCTTCTCCTTCAGCTCGGTCTCGGTGGCTGCACCCACCTTAATCACCGCTACACCGCCTGCCAGCTTCGCCAGCCGCTCCTGCAGCTTCTCACGGTCGTAGTTGGACTCGGTTTCCTCGATCTGCTTCTTAATCTGGTTGATGCGCCCCATCACCGCGTCGCGGCTGCCCGCGCCTTCCACGATGGTGGTCTCCTCTTTGGCGACGATGACCTTCTTGGCGTGCCCCAGCATGGACATGTCTACGTTCTCGAGCTTGATGCCCAGGTCCTCGCTCAAGAACTTGCCACCGGTGAGGATGGCGATATCCTCCAGCATCGCCTTGCGTCGCTCACCGAAGCCGGGCGCCTTCACCGCCGCCACGTTCAGCACGCCGCGAATCTTGTTCACCACCAGCGTCGCCAGCGCGTCGCCTTCCACGTCCTCCGCGATGATAAGCAGCGGCTTGCGGGAGTTGGCTATTTTCTCCAGCAACGGTATCAGGTCTTGCGCGTTGGAAATCTTCTTCTCGTGAATCAGGATGTAACAATCCTCCAGCACCGCCTCCATGCGCTCGGGGTCGGTGATGAAGTACGGCGAAATGTAACCGCGGTCAAACTGCATGCCCTCCACCACTTCCAGCGTGGTGGTGGTACCCTTGCTCTCCTCCACGGTAATCACGCCGTCCTTGCCCACCTTCTCCATCGCCTCGGCGATGACCTTACCGATTTCGGGGTCGTTGCCCGCGATGGAGGCGACGTGTTCCACATCCTCTTTGGTGGACACGGGGATGGCGTGCTTCTTAATCTCCTCCACTGCCTTTTCCACCGCCATCTCGATGCCGCGCTTCACCAGGATGGGGTTCCCACCTGCGGCGACGTACTTCAGACCCTCCGCCACAATCGCCTGCGCCAGCACCGTCGCGGTGGTGGTTCCGTCACCGGCAACGTCGTTGGTCTTGGAAGCGACCTCGCGGCACAGCTGAGCGCCCATGTTCTCGAAGGGGTCTTCCAGCTCCACCTCTTTGGCAACGGTCACACCGTCTTTCGTAATGGTGGGCGAACCCCACTTCTTCTCCAGCACCACGTTGCGTCCCTTCGGACCGAGCGTCACCTTCACCGCATCGGCGACGAGGTTCACTCCGCGCTCAAGGGCGCGTCGCGCCTCCTCATCATACAGAATCATCTTGGCTGCCATCGTTCACACACCTCCTCTCCGTTGAGATTTAGCCTTCGCGGATTGCGTAAATCTGGTCTTCATCCAGAATGGTGTACTCTTTACCGTCCACTTCCACTTCGTTGCCACCATACTTGGAGAATATCACGCGGTCACCCACTTTCACCGACATCGGTGCGCGGGTGCCATCCTGCAACACACGACCAGGCCCCACAGCCACCACACGTCCTTCCTGCGGTTTCTTCTTGGCGGTGTCGGGCAGGAAGATACCGCCAGCGGTCTTCTCTTCCTCTTCAAATACCTCCACAACGACCTTATCCCCAATCGGTCTGAGCACTGCGTGCACCTCCTCTCACGGCAAATTAGCACTCGGAGAGTTCGAGTGCTAATTTTTAGATACCGCATTTTTCTGATAATGTCAAGGGTAGAGAAGCCACCCCGTCTGCAGGAAGAACCGGCAACCCGTCGAAAACTTTCGGGCAGAGGTGAGAGATGATGCGTTGCACGACCGGCTTGATGCCAGCGTTGTTGCTGATGGCGATTTTGGCGTTTTCGGGAGCGTGTACCAGCCCATTACATGCCAAACCACTGCGCGCGTTGCTCGTTGTAACGGGCGAAGGGCATGAGACAAACGCCATTTCCTCCGCACTCTCATGGCTGCTGAAACGCCATGACCACATCCAGTTCACCCTTCACAGAAACACAGATGCCCTGTCTTCGCAAGGACTAAAGGACACTGACGTGCTCTTACTTTTTGCACCCGGCGTAACGCTGCAGACGGAGCAACGGCACGCCGTGGAGCAGCTCGTGCAGCGCGGCGGTGGAGTGGTTTACCTGCACACCAGCCCTGCGCCCGCTGTCGAAGGTACGACAGGCAACGTGGTGGTAGAGGTGGTGCCGCCGTACCATCCGACGACACAGCATGTGCCTTCTTTCCAGATAACTGACGCCCCTCTGCGCGAAGAAGCCAGTCCGCCCGTCGGAGCACAGGTCGTCGCCCGCCAGAGAAACGGACAGCCGCTGGCATGGGTTCAGCAGCTGGGCAAGGGCAGAGTATTCGCCACTGCGCTCGGACATACGCCCGCGGCGTGGTGCCACCCGCATTTCCAGAAGATGGTGTTGAACGCCATCTACTGGTGCGCCGGACGCAAGCCTCCGCAACCGCGTGCGCCTCGCCCACCGAAGGGGTTCGTATCCCTGTTCAACGGGGTCAATCTGGAAGGCTGGGGGGAAGTCGGCCCGCCGTGTTGGTCTGCGCACGATGGCGTGATTGTGTGCACCGGTTTGAGCGAAAGCACGGGATGGCTGCGATCGAACCGGATGTACCGCAATTTCGTTCTGCGTCTGGAATACCGCATCTCTGCCGGAGGCAACAGCGGCATCTTCCTGCGCGCGCCCCACTACGGCAGGAGCTCGCGATTAGGTATGGAGCTGCAGATTCAGGACGACGGAACCGCTCCCCCAAGCAACACCTGCACCTCCGCCGTGTACAGCGTGGTGACGCCGCGCCTGAACCCTGCCAGGTCCGCCGGCGAGTGGAACCAGGTGGAGGTGACGCTGAAGGACAGGCACCTGCGCGTGGTGTGGAACGGGCATCTGGTGCACGATATTCACCTCGATGACCCTGCGCTGAACGCGAACCTGCCACGTACCCACCTCCTTTACCGCCGCCCGAACTGGGGCTATATCGGCTTGCAGAACCACCGCAGTCTGGTGGAATTTCGCCACATTTTCATCAAGGAGCTGGATTGAGTATGGGCGATCCGCCCGCGGGGAGGTGCGCAGGTTCGCCCCCTCAGTAACGCAGGCTGAAGCCTGCGCCTACACGAGGCTCTTGCCAAGCCGTCAAGACGTGGGAATGAAGCATGGGGGACTGCCTCACGCAGCGGGGCTATGCGCCAGCTCATGCTGTCTCGCCCACCGCGCGATGGCCTGGCGCAGATCGGCTTCGCGGAAGGGTTTGGCAAGGTAGTCGTCCATCCCTGCCTGCAGGCACAGCTCGCGGTCGCCTTCCATGGCGTTGGCGGTCATGGCGATAATCACCTGGTGGCTGCCCATTGCCTCTTCCCGCTGCCGGATAAGACGGGTAGCCTCATAGCCGTCCATTCCAGGCATATACACGTCCATGAAGACGAGATCGTACTGCTGCTGCGCGGTTTTGTCTATCGCCTGCCGCCCATCCGTGGCGATGTCCACCTCACAGCCCAGCTTCTGCAGCATCCGCACCGCTACCTTGCGGTTGACCTCGTTGTCTTCCACCAGCAGGATGCGCAGTCCGGCGAGCAACGGCTCCGGCTCTGTCGGTGTCGCCTCAGCATTGGCAGGTTGGGTAACAGCGTGCACCACCGGTAACGGCAGATCGACCCAGAAGGTGCTGCCCCTGCCCACTTCACTGCTCACGTCGATGTGTCCGCCCATCAGCTCTGCCAGCCGCTTGCAGATGGTCAAGCCCAGACCGGTTCCGCCGTAACGGCGAGTAGTAGAGGAATCCGCTTGCGTGAACGCCTCGAAGATGGCGTGCAGGCGTTCAGGTGGGATGCCGATTCCGGTGTCCTCGACCGACAGGCGAACCCATGCCCGTCCCTCTTCCTGCTGGAGTAGCTCCGCCCGCACCGCCACTCCGCCCTGCTCGGTGAACTTGATGGCGTTGTTGACCAGGTTCGCCAGAATCTGGCGCAGGCGCATGGGATCTGTTAACACGGCGTTCGGCAGGTCTTCAGTCACCTCTGCTCGCAGGGCAAGGTCTTTCTCTCGGGCGCGGGGCATGAACAGCTTCACCGTATCTTGCACTACCTCGCGCAGGTCGGTGGGCACGGACTCCAGCACCATCTTGCCCGCTTCGATCTTGGCGATATCTAGAATGTCGCTGAGGATGGAGAGCAGCAGGTCCGCGCTGGAGCGCAGGGTCTTGAGGTAATCGCGCTGCTCTTCGTTCAGCGGCGTGCTGAGCAGCAGCTCGGTCATGCCTATAATGCCGTTCATCGGGGTACGGATTTCGTGGCTCATGCTGGCGAGGAACTCCGATTTGGCGTGGCTTGCCGCCTCCGCCGCTACCGCCAGCTCCTGTGCTTGTAACAGGGCGTGCTCGAGTTCCGCGTTAAGGTCAGCCAGTTCCATCTCCGCTCGCTTGCGCTCGGTGATGTCGCGCACCACAGCGATGGTATTGCCAGCCTCTCCCGAAGCAAACCGCGCTTCGTAGTGCCGTATCTCCCCATTCGGGTGTGTTAGTTCGTACTCGCATTGCTGGAGCTCTCCCGTGCTGCGCAGACGTTGAAGGGCATCCTCCGTAACCTGCGTTACTGAAGGCGGTAGCAGCTCAGAAACCTTTTCGAACATGAACACTTCCGGTGGCAACAGCAAAGATTCGCGACGGTGGGCATGGTAATCGATAATCCGTCCTTCTGTGTCCAGCACAAAAACGAGGTCAGGCAACGCAGTCAAAATACCAGGCAACCGTTGCTCGCTTTGGCGAAGGCTTTCCACCATCCTGACGCGCTCCAGAACTCCTTCGGTGAGGTGGGCTGCTACCTGTAACAGTGTAATGTCCTCTGCCCGCCACAAGTCCGATTCGATGAAGTTGACAAAGGTCATGAACCCCACCAGCTCGTTACCGCGACGTAGCGGCAAAGCGATGATAGAGTTCGCAAGGGAGGCTTTGAGGGCACGTCGCGCGGGTTCTGCCTCGGGAGGCAGGTCGTCTGTATGCCGCACGACGATGGGCTTGCCCTCTTGCAAAGTCGGTAACGCCCACTGCACCTGATCCACTGGCAATTTGTTCGGTGCTACAGGGCGATTGTGGCTGTTCGGGGCGAACCATCGGTGCGATAAGACGAAAGCGTTTTGTTCCGTGTCCAGCAGCCACATCCCAGCGCGGTCGGCGCCGCATATCCGTGCAATCTCAGAGAGGCACCACTGTACCGCCTCGTCGAAGTTCTTGTGATGGATGTATCTGGATGCAATGGCTGCCAGGGTATTCTCGATATGCAATCGGCTTTGCAATTGCTGCTCGGTGTGCTTGAGGTCGGTAATGTCGTAAGACACGCCCGTTATGCCCACCACGTTACCACGCTCATCCCGATCGGGTACAAAGTAGCACTGATACCAGAGGTTGCCTACCTGAAGCGTCTGAGTGTGTGTCTCTCCGTTCAAAGCACGCCGGATGGCTTCCACCACCTCTGGATGACCTTTGTAAAGCTCCAGAGCGTTTTGCCCCACGACCTCACCGGGCGCGAGACCAAGCCGCGCCAGACCCTTACCCCCTGAGTAGGTAAAGCGCCCGTCAGCGTCCAGTGCGTAGATAACAACCGGCAGATTGTCACTGATGACCTGCAGATGTTGCTGGTGAGATTGTACCTGGGAGGCAATTTGACGATTGCGCTTGCATTTGTGCAGCAGGAGGCTGAGCAAAACACCTATTACCACCGAGAAGGCGATGTGAGCGTACGGTCGGTCTGTACGGGCCGGATAGCCGTGGATATGCCCCAGCATCGCCAGTACGACAACACCCACTGCAGCTCCAAGAACATACTCCGCCCATCGTGAACGGCAGATAGACCACATCGCCAAAACCTCTCCACAGGTTTTTTCCATAAAACGTACTCTTTCATACACTCTTTTTGCGCGGCGAACCACCATAAGGAATATCGGCTCTGGTTCGAGAAACATCATATAGACAAACCGTTTGGCGAAAGGGGGAAGGGGATGGAAAAGAAACTGCTGGTCTGCCTGCTCGTGGTGGTGGTTACGACCTCTGCCCTGGCTCAGCCCACCGCTGTAGAAGCGCTGGCGCAATCGCCGACGCAAATCAACGTCTACTGGCTTCCTCCTGCGGAAGGGGAGGTGCAGTCCTACATCGTCGTGCGCGATGGGCAGCCGATTGCCACCCTGACCGCCGACACACGACAGTATGTGGATGAGCCGTTGCTGCCTGCGCAAACCTATCGCTATCAGGTGATTGCAGTGATGGCAGACGGCACGCGCAAAGCCTCTTCGGAGGTGACCGAGCGCACCTTCCGCGAACTGCCGAAGCGCATTCGCTACCCGCTGGTGGTGGTGGGAGGCACCGCCTCCGGTGTGGGTGCGGCGGTTACCGCCGCCCGCGAGGGGGTTACCGTCGCCCTGCTGGAACAGACCAACCGTCTGGGCGGCATGATCAGCAACGGCGTCAGCCTTACCGATATGCGCAACCCCGCCCGTTCCAACGGGTTGTTTGAGGAGTTCCGTCGCGCGGTTCAGCACTACTATGGCACCGGCAACGGCATGGCGTACGAACCTCGCGTGGCGAACATGCTGCTCAAAGGCATCGTGGCGCAGCACCCGAATATTCACGTCTACTTCCGCGTGCGTCCGGTGGCGGTGGAGCGCAGAGACGGACGCATCCGCGCGGTGGTGGTGCAGGATATGCTCACCGGGCGTAAAGCCACTTTTGAAGGCGATATCTTCATCGACGCCACCTTCGAAGGTGACATCGCCGCGTGGGGAGGCGCACCCTTCCGCGTGGGACGCGAGCCTCGCTCACCCGAAGAACCGCACGCCGGGCACATCTATTACGACCGCGCCAACGACCGCATCCTGCCCGGCAGCACGGGTAAGGGGGACAAGCGCATCCCCTCCTACGCCATCCTGCTGGCGGTGAAGGACTACGGGCCCGGCGCGGATAAGACCATCCCGCAACCGCCCTTTTATGACAAGGAGAACTACACCCGCACCCCACCCTGGGAGAAGACGTGGGCGTACCTTTACGGGCGTTTCCCCGGCGGCAAGTTCGAGATTAACCAGCACCCGCAGGGCAGTAACCTGCCCGGCATCAACTACGATTATCCCACTGCCAGCTGGAAGCGACGCGACGAGATTGCCGAACGCTACAAGTGGCACGCGCTGGGTTATCTCTACTACATCCAGACCGAGCTGGGCTTGAAAAACATCGGGCTGGCGGAAGACGAGTACCGCGACAACGGCAATGTGCCGCCGCAGCTGTATGTGCGCGAGGCACGGCGCATCATGGGGCACGTGCTGATGAACGAAAGCGACGTCTGGAAGGCGAGAGAACGCCTCCGCCCCGACTCCATCGCTATCGGCGACTATCCGATGGACTCGCACGCCGTGCAACCCAAGACCGACTGGGACTCTCCCGACATGGGTGAGGGCGAGTTCTGGCTGGTGAATTACACGCCGTGGTATCAGGTGCCGTTCGGCATCCTGCTTCCGCTGCGCCTGCGCAATGTATTGGTGGCTACGGCGGTGTCCGCCACGCATGTCGCCTACGGCACGCTGCGCATGGAGCCGGTGCGCATGAACATGGGGCAGGCGGCAGGTGCGGCGGCGGCGCTCGCCCTGCGCTACGACACCGAGCCCAAACGCATCCCGTCGCGCCTCGTGCAGGAGGTGCTGCTGCGTTACGGGGTGTACCTGTACTGGTTCCCCGACGTGACGGCGGAAACACGCGGCTTTCGCGCCATCCAGTATCTTGCCGCGAGGGGATACTTCCCGGAGGAGCGGTTTGAGCCGGAGAAAATGCTTACCCGCGCCGACGCGGCACGCTGGCTGGCGCATCGCCTGAGGCAGGGAAATCCGTCGCTGCAGTATGCACGTCCTGCGTTGCCCTACGCCGACCTTCCCGAAGACCATCCCGCACGCAGGGCAGTGGAGTTGCTGATAGCAGCAGGCATCATCCAGCCGGAGGAGACGCAATTCCGCCCCGATGCCCCCATCTCGCGCGGGCTATTCGCGCAGTGGCTGGTTGGCGTGATGGTGAAACTGGGGCAGTGGGAACCCGCCCCCGCGCAGCAGGCGCGCTACCTGGACGTGCTGCCGGATTCGCCCTTCGCTGCCGCGGTGGCGACGCTGCGCAAGCGCCACATCACCTCCCTCTTGTGGGATGGTACAGAAGCCCTGCAGGAGGAGGGGGTGCGTTTCTTCCCCGAAGGGCCTATCACCCGCGCCGACGCCGCCCGCACACTCTATCTCACCGTGCGCGACACCATCTGGCGACCAGAGGATGCCGACTATGTGAGGTGAGGGTTATTCGGATAGCGGGAATCCACAGGCATGGTTCTGCGTATCAAACTATCGAGAACTCGTGAGAGGTGACATGATGCGACGTGCGGTCGTGTACGTGGTTATCGTGCTGATAGCGGGGCTGGTCATCTACGCCTTCCAGCCGCCGAAGCCGCTTGGGGAGGGCAACGTCGCCCCGAATGTGACGCTGAACCTGCTGGACGGACAGAACAAAACACTGGCGGATTACAAAGGAAAGGTCGTGGTGCTGGACTTCTGGGCGACGTGGTGCGCGCCCTGCCGCTTTACCATGCCCAAGATGATTGATTTCTACAACCGCCACCGCGACCAGAACGTGGAGGTCATCGGGGTCGCCGTGGATGTAACGAACCCCGCAGAGGTAGGGCAGTTCGTGAAAGAGATGGAGGTCAATTATCCGATTGCGGTCGACCGGGAAGCCGTCGTGAAACAGGCGTACGAAATCAAAAACCTGCCCACGCTATTTGTCATCGACAAAGAGGGCAACATCGTGCTGCGGCTGGAGGGTTATGACCCGCAGCACACAATACAGACGCTGGAGGACACCGTCAAACGCGCCCTGTAGGGGCAACCCTTGTGGTTGCCCCCATTGGTTTTGGTTGGTGGGTACAGGGCAACCCTTGTGGTTGCCCCCGTCGGTTTTGGTTGGTGATTACAGGGCAACCCCCTGTGATTGCCCCTGCGGGTGTTGAATGGCGGTGATGTAGGGGCAACCCTTGTGGTTGCCCCTACATTGTGGTTGCCCCCCCTACCCGACGCGCAACAATTTGATTTTGTTCGGGTCGTTCGTGCCGATGCCCATCTGCGCGGCGGTCTGCAGGTAGCGCACGGGACGCCCCACCTGCGCCAGCGGCGGCAACCCTATTTCCTTTCGCCGCGCCTCCACAATCTGCCAGCCAACCGTGTCGATGGCGACGGGGTCGGTCGATGCCAGAATGGCGTTGTAATCCCAGGCGTAGTCGCCCCGCAAGCCGGGTCCCCCCTCCGCGATGGGACGGATAGCGTCGCAGATGATAAGCCGCGTCTTCTGGCGAATAGCGGGCAGGGCGTTCAGGTCCGCCAGATAGGGGTCGCAGTTGTTGCCGTGATGCGCGCCCGGGTTGTCGAAGGAGCCGTAGTGGTTCTTGCAGGCGTTGGTGATTCCGGCGATGCTGTGGTCTTTCAGGATGGGCGCGTTCACCAGAGCAGTGATGCGCTCGGTGAGTATCTTGCTCAGGCGTCCGTTGAAAGAACCGCTGCGGGTGGGAGTGGGTTCGTAGTCGCCGTTGGTGCCGTAGCACTTCACGCCGGGTCCCTCGCGGTTCAACGTAAATCCCGACTTCGCGAGGTCGCCGTCGCTGCGGTCCCAGATGATGATGTTCTCCGGTTTCACACCTGCCAGCTTCAGCCCCTCCACGATTGCCATCACCACTTCGGGATGGGTGGACGCCCCCCGCCCGAACAGGCAGTTGACCTTAACACCCACCACATCCTCGGGCTTAAAGTAATGTTTCCAGGCGTTCTTGTCTGTTTTCTCGCCGCTGAGGCGACGCACCGCCTCGAAGACCATCGCCTGCACCACTTCCTGACGGATGCGGTGCCCCTCACCTTGCACGTTGGGGTTCTTCACCTCCACCACCGTGCTTTGCGGATTCTTTTTCTCCTGTAGAAGGGCAGCGAACACCGCCGCGGGGGTGTATATTCCCGCTCCTCTCATCATCAGGTCTTTGAGGAACTCTCTTCGAGATGGCATCTGCTTCACTCCTTTTTCTCCAGATGTCGTTCGTACAATCGCTTTTGCGCCTCACGGGTCAGATGACGCAGGTCGCCCAGCGTGGTCACGCGGATTGCCGCGATAGGTTGCACCGGACATTTGGCTTCGCACTCGCCGCAGCCCGTGCACAGGTAGTCATTGACGAACGGGCGGCGCAATCCGTCCACCACCTTCCAGTATACCGCGCGGTAGGAACAGTGCTCATCACACACCAGGCACTTCTTATCCTGCGCCCACACGATGCAGGTACTCCTGTCTATATACGCCCTTCCGATGAAAAGATACTTCTTTTCCTGCGGGGTGAAGGGCTGGATGGCATCGGTAGGGCACACGTCGCCGCACGCGGTGCAGTACTGGGCACAGTGCCCAATGCGCGGCACCAGAATCGGCGTCCAGAACCCTTCGATACCCGCTTCGCTCAGCGCAGGCTGTAGCCCGTTGGTCGGGCAGACCTTCATGCAAAGACTGCACCGCACGCATTTCTGCAAGAAAAGGTCTTCCCGCAGGCTGCCGGGCGGTCGGATGCGGGCAGGGCTGGACGCCTTGATAGGGGAGTTGCCGACCGTTTTCGACCCCGTATCGCCCACCGAGATGCCTGCCCACAGCAGTCCCAGCGCACCGAATCCCAGCAGACGACGCCGGTTCAAATCGGTTTTCGTTTCGAAGCCCTCACGGCGCAGGGTGATAGGGAAGGAGGTCGCCTGGGGTGCGCATACCGACACGCAGTTATAGCAGTAGATGCACTCACGTGCCAGATAACGGTGCGAGTCCGGCAGGATGGAGCCCATCTTGCACTCGCGGTCGCAGCGGTGGCAGGCGATACACTGGTCGGAATTCGTCTGCCTGCGCACGATGCCCCAACCGGAAAGCAGAGCCAGCAGCGCACCCAGCGGGCACAGGTTGCGGCACCAGAACCGACGGCTCACCAGTCCCAGCGCGAGGATACCCGCGAACAGCAACGCCGCCAGCAGGTTCATGCGGTAGTGCGGTTGGGTTTCGGGGATATACGGAATGTGCGTCAGCGCGGGCATCCAGTCCGCCACCGTCGGTGAGCCGGTGACCATTCGCCCCAGCAACGCCACCGGAGCGAACAGCACCCACACTACCGTTCGGGTGAGAATGGCAAAGGGGTCGAACAAGTACGCTACCTGAACGGAAAACAGCGCGGATACCAGCACTGCCGCGAGGATGTAGTACTTCACCTGTGGAAAGCCTTTCTCCCCCGCCGCCCGCCGTTTCCAGCGCACCAGAAAACGGTCGGACAGGTCGATGACGGTTCCCATGGGGCAGAACCAGCCGCAGAAGAACCTGCCCAGCACCACCGTCAGCAGTAGCATAAACCCCGCCAAGGGGATAAGCGCGCCGATGACCTCCCGCGAGGCGATGAAGGTGCTGAGCACCGCCAGAGGGTCGGCGCGGAAGAACAGGTCGACTGCGATTGGGGAGCGCAAGGGATACACGGTGAACGCCAGCAAAAGCAGGAACAGGGCGAGAAACGCTATCTGCGTGATACGGCGAACGTTCTGCATCCGCCAGAAGCGCGGGCGCACCCGCCCTGTTTCGCGAAACCGCTTGCGTGCCTCCGTAACCGTGCTCATCGGCTATACCCTGGTGATGTTCAGGCGGTTGAGGCGTGCCTCGCCCACGCCCAGCTGATGCGCGTGCATGATGTAACCGATGTCCTCTGGTTTCAGTCCGAACAGCGTGGTGGCGAAGGCATCCGCCGCCACCGGGTCCACCGCGGCGATAACCTGATTGGGTTGTCGCACTTCGCCCGGGCCTTTTGGCCCTTTGGTGACCAGAATGCGGGTAGCGTCGATGATGGTCAGGTGTGGCTTCACCGCCAGCGCAAAGTCGCCGATGGATTCGTGTAAGCCCTGCACGTGCCAGCTCTGCCGCTCCCACACAATGCCCATCAGGTTCTTCAGTCCCAGCGTCAGGCGGGTGGCGCTGTGGTCTTTGGCAACGGGCACGTTGATGAAGCAGTCCGCTTCCAGCACGTCGCGCACCACTTCGGTCTGATTCAACACCTTCGCGCCCGCGATTTGGACAGGGCGGTACATCCCCTTGTGGTTGGCGTTGACGATGATGGCGCCGCCCGCGTCCGCCACACGCCGTATCCCGCTCATCTCGAAGCAAACCGTGGCGGGTTCATCGCAGGTATGCTCGGCAATCAGGATGCGTTTCGCTCCTGCCGCTCTGCACATTTCGATGAGTGCGGCGATGACTTCGGGGTTGGTATTCGCCGCCTGTTCGGGGGTACGCAGCCATGCCGCATTCGGCTTCAGCACGACGGTATCGCCCGGCTTCACGAACTTTTCGATGCCCCCCAGCGGGCGAATGGCACGCTCTACCATCTCCTTCACGCTGCCGCGTGAGGCAACCGTCACGATATTTTGCACCCGCTTCACGTGTTCGCTTTTGGCACTATCCAGCGGTTTCTGTGCGCCGACCTGTCCGTTACTTCGCCCGGAACAACCGGCTACCGCCGCCAAACCTGCCAGACCCAGCCATTGCAACATCTCTCGCCGATTCATGGGGCAAACCTCCTTCCTTCTTTTGGACGCCGTATCGCTTGGAAACGGTACACTTTTTTGTGCTGTTTGGTTTATTTTATCTAGCTTGTTTATCATTATAACATGCCTGCGTCGAAAAGGCAAACGTGGTTGACCTTCACCAGAGGATGTGGTATGTTACGGATAGAGGTTCGCAGAGCCGTTGTGCGAGGGGAGTGAGAAGATGCCGGTTGAGATGGAGACAAACCGTCTGCAAAGCGTGCAGCGTTTACCGGAGGCTATCTATCCGGACAGTCCGCTGTACCGTCAGCCTCTGCCGATAGCCAGCGCGCGCCTGTGCGACTGCAAGCCCACGCATCTCAGCTGTCTGCCACCTGCGGAATGGGTGAAGTGCCAGGTGGGGGTCTGGCAGTTTTCCTACGAGGGGCGCGATATTCGGGATAAGAGCGTACATCCGGCGGTCTTTCCCATCGCGCTCGCGCGACGGGTGATCGAACTGTTTACCCATCGTGGAGAGCTGGTACTCGACCCGTTTGTAGGCAGCGGCACCACCCTGGTCGCCGCTCAAGACCTCGACCGGAATGCGGTCGGCTTTGACCTCCAGGAAAAGTACATTGCGCTCTGCGCACAAAGACTGCGCACCTCACTTCCGCTCGGCAATACCCAGCAAGTGGCCGTTCAGGACGATGCGCGTCATATTCCCCTGTACCTGCAGGCAGGCACAGTAAAACTGATATGGACGTCGCCTCCTTATGCGAACCTGCTCAATCGCCCGCGCAAGAACAAATCCAGAAGACACCGCAAGAACGAGCAGTACGGGAAGGTAGAACAGTACAGTCAGGATGAGCGTGACCTCGGCACCATGGCGCTGGAGGAATACACACAGGCAATGGGGGATATTTTTGAATCGCTGTTGCCTCTGTTGCAGCCCAGGGCACACTGCGTCATCAACGTGCCCGACATGTGGTGGGAGGACGAACGCATCACCATACACATTGCCCTTGTCGAAGAGCTGCGCCGGCGTGGTTACGAGCTGCGCAACATCATTATCTGGGACCGACGCAATCTGGTAAACGGCATTGGTATCTTCGGATATCCTTCGAACTACATTACGATGGGCACCACTTTTGAATATCTGCTGGACTTTTGGCGACCAGAATGACACCAGAGATTGTCTCCAAAGAGGATTTAATCGCAAAAATACGATTGATCGCCGAACGGGGATGGCACCGTAGCGTCAAACACACCATCAACACGCGCAACGACGGAGCGGTAGGTAATACCCTCGAGGCTTTACTCGGTATTCGTGAGAACAACCTGCCAATCCCTAACGCACAGGAGTGGGAGATTAAAGCGCAGCGCAAAGCCTCTACCTCGCTGGTAACCTTGAAACATGTGGAACCCTCTCCGCGCGCCTGTAAAATTGTCACTATGGTACTTTTGCCTGTGTATGGGTGGCGCCACCCTCTTGCCGGCAAGAGGTACGACGAAGAGGAGATGAGCTTCAGACAGACGCTCCGCGCCTCACAGTTTACTGACAGAGGGTTTACCATCGTGGTCGACCGACACGCAAGGAAAATAAGGGTCTTGTTCGACCCTGAGAAGGTGAACACTGCTGTCCCCGAAATAGCAACATGGCTGGAAGAGGTTATTGCCCGCGGCGGAGGCACCCTGAACCCGGAGCCTTTCTGGGCGTTCGACGACCTCGGCCCTTTAATCGCTCAGAAGCTGCGCAACTGTTTTTACGTCGTCGCCGATAGCAAAATAGAAGATGGACACGAATGGTTTCAGTTCAAGGAGCTTTACCTTCTATCCGGCTTTAGCTTCGAGCGTTTTCTGCAAGCGGTCGAGACGGGGGATGTGTTGATAGACTTTGACGCGCGAACCAAACACAATCACGGCACAAAATTCCGTCTTCGCCAGGGAGCATGGCCCAGTTTGTATACCAATGTGCAGTGCATCTTTACTCTGGATTAACCTCCTATCCTGCCGATGGATTCCCGCTGAAAAAACCCGCAATTTTATGGAATAACCCTCTGGTAAGACATTGCGACAGAAAGGAAGTTACGGGCGATGGCTTTACGGGCGGCTTCGACGCATCAGGAAGAGCGCGTTATCCGTCGTGTGAAATGGGCATTTGGAGGTACCGGAGCTGCACTTGGCGCAATACTACTCTTCCCCGTTCACCCCTTGGCGGCTGCAGTGGGAAGCCTGATTGGCGCTTTCGCCGGGGTGCTGTTCGCATACCGCAAGGCGGTAGTGGCTCTGGCGCGCAAATGGTCGCTGGAAGACCCACCCCGTACCAGCCGGGCGGCTTTCGCCTTCTATCTCGCCGCCTTGAAGTGTAACCATCTGGACGATATCAGCCGAACCCGACTGGAAAGATGTCTGGTGGAGGCAGACGTTGACGCCGGCGTCTTCTCCGTCGGCCGGGTGGGAGTGTACCGCCGTCGTTTTACCGTACAACCCGATGACCCCGGACCGGCTTTTCTGCTGGCGGCAGCATACAAGCAGGGCTGGCTTCCACAGGATGAGCAGATGATCCCGGTATGGGTGCGGGTAGTTCGTGAGGAGTGGAAAGAGCACCCCCTGTGGGAACGATTTGGACTGTCGCGTAGCAAGATGCTGGAGGAGCTTGCCAACACCATTGTGCGCGAGGGTAATGTCACCCCGGAGTGCGTCGAGGTAGTGTCACAAGCCTACACCGAGAACCCCCGAAACCAGAGTTGGCTGACCTACCTGGCGCGCGCCTACCCGCCCCGTACCGACCCGCAGGCTCTGAAGGTGTATTATGCCTTCTTCAAGCACGCGCCCCGTGATGCCGCCAACACGCACTTTCTGGCAGAATGGGTATCCGGACACCTGCAGGGCAAACCGTGGGAGGCAGAGGTGCTGCGCGCAGCGATTGCCCTGGGCGGAGACGCGCGTCAACGCTACGTGACCGCTCTGGCAAGATGCCAGATGCTGATGCACTGTTACGATGAAGATGCCCTGCCGGTATATCGCGAAGCATTTGCCCAGAACCCGGAGGATATGCACACCTTCGCCGCGCTGGTAACCGCATTGGCGCGAAACAACGTGTACGATGAGCAGGCAGAAGACCTTTACCAGCGAGCCATCAAGAATGAAAAAGCACTTGCGCCCGTTGTGGAGGAGATAGGCGGCGATATCCGGGATGTGCAGTGCGCGTTGGCGCATTGCCTTGCCCAGCGTGGAGCGCAAACGAAAACAGCCATCAGCCTCTACGCCAGAGCATTTGAACACAACCCATCAGACGTCGCTGTGGCCTACGCCTATGCTCAGGCTCTGTCGAAGGCAGAGGACTACTCCCAGAAGGCACTGGGAGTGTACGCGGTTGCCCATAAAAACTACCCGGACGACGCAGAGATACTGGTCGCGCTGGCAAAGGCGTACGCGCAAAACGGCGTGACCAACCACGAAGCCACTTATGTCTACCAGAAGGTGCTGCACGCTCGCAAAGAGTGGCCCGGCATGTGCGAGAGCGTCGCCGCGCTGTATGCCGGAGAAAAACGTCCACCCGAGCTGGCAGTGCAGCTGTGGAAGCGTCTGGCAGAAGAGCAACCGCAGAACGCCCGGGTGCGCAAGTGGATTGCTGCCGAGTATCTGCGACGACGGGAGGCGAAGAACGCCCTCACCTACTACCAGATGGCTGCGGAAATCGCACCCGACGATTTTGAGGCGCAGCTGATGACCGGCAAACTCCTGCTGGAATACACGAACGACCTCAACGGCGCACTGCAGGCACTGCAGGCGGCTGTCGCGCTGCAACCCTTAAATCTCGAGGCGAATCTGCTGCTGGGCGATACTCTGGCGCGACTGGAGGTGTATCCCGCTGCGCTGATGGTGTTCGAACATGTGCTGGACAACATCGACAGCGACAACGTACATGCCCTGCGCATGGCAGCGCAAATGAAACACCTGACCGACCACGATGTACTCGCAGCTGTCAAGATGTATGAACGTGCGGTCACCCTCGAGCCCGAAAACATCGAGGTTTGGAAAGAGTTTGCGGAGTTCACCAAAGACCACGGTATGGTGGACCGGGAAATCCGCGCTCTGGAGACGCTCACTCGCCTGGACCCGCGCGAGAGTGCGCATCACGTGCGATTGGGAGAGCTGTACGTGATTGACGGCGATTTCCGACGCGCAGAGGAGCACCTCCGACAGGCGATTGCACTGGGCGCGCAGGGTACTGCGGTATTTACCCTGCTGGGTGAGGTGGCCACTCGCGTGCGGCGTAGCGCGTAACGGTGTGCCTTCCTACCAATCTCCTGCCCAATTTGGTATACTAAAAAGAAAGCCCGCAGGAGTAAAGCGATGGCACATCACATACGCGAGGGTCTCAGTTTCGACGACGTATTGCTGGAACCGCGCGGTACGGAGATAACCCCCGACCTCGTGGACACCTCTACACGCCTGGTAGCGGACATCATTCTGCGCGTGCCTGTTGTCAGCTCGCCGATGGATACGGTGACGGAAGCGCGCATGGCTATCGCTATCGCGCGAGAGGGCGGTGTGGGCGTCATACACCGCAACATGAGCATCGAGCGTCAGGCGGAGGAGGTGGATAAAGTCAAGCGTTCGGAGCACGGCATTATCGTTCACCCCATCTCTCTCAGCCCCCACGATACCATCCGCGATGCGCTCGCCATCATGGAACGCTACCATATCTCCGGCGTGCCCATCACGAACGAGGAAGGCGTGCTGGTAGGCATCCTCACCAACCGTGACATCCGCTTTGAGCAGAACTTCGACCGGCGCATCGACGAGGTCATGACGAAGGAGGGGCTGATTACCGCGCCTGTGGGCACCACCCTGGAGCAGGCTCAAGAGATACTGCAGGAACACCGCATCGAGAAGCTGCCTATTGTGGACGAACATTTCCACCTGCGAGGACTGATTACCATTAAGGACATCCTGAAAATCCGCCAGTACCCCCAGGCGACGAAAGACAGCAAAGGACGTTTGCGCGTAGGGGCAGCGGTGGGCCCGCTTCGCCAGACTCTGGAACGGGTGAGTGCGCTGGTCGATGCAGGGGTGGACTTTGTGGTGGTGGACTCGGCGCACGGACATTCTGCGGGCGTCATCAACGCGGTGAAAGCCATCAAGCGTGCATATCCGAACCTGCCGGTAGTTGCGGGCAACGTGGCGACCAAAGAAGGTACCCGCGCCCTGATTGAAGCAGGAGCGGACTGCATCCGCGTGGGCATTGGCGCAGGCTCCATCTGCACCACGCGCGTGGTAGCGGGGGTGGGTGTGCCACAGCTGACCGCGATTATGGACTGTGCCGAAGAAGCGGCGAAGTATGATATACCCACTATCGCCGACGGCGGTATCCGCTGGTCGGGTGACATCACCAAAGCGCTGGCAGCAGGGGCTTCCTGTGTGATGGTCGGGAACCTGCTGGCGGGCACCGAAGAGGCGCCCGGCGAGGTGGTGCTCTATCAGGGACGAGCCTACAAGGACTATCGTGGTATGGGTTCTATCGGCGCGATGCAGGAGGGCAGCAGTGACCGTTACTACCAGCAGCGCGTCGACCGTTTCGTGCCGGAGGGCGTGGAAGGGCGCGTCCCCTACAAGGGACCCGTTTCGGAAACCATCTACCAGCTGGTGGGCGGAGTTCGCTCCGGCATGGGCTATCTGGGCGCGAGAACGCTGGAAGAGTTGCGACAGAACGCGCGCTTCATCCGTATTACTAATGCGGGATTGCGCGAAAGCCACCCGCACGACATCTGGATTGTGAAGGAGCCACCCAACTACGCTTCCGGTTGGGGCAGCGGGCAGCTTTCGTCAGAAGATTAGCTGCGGATGGAGGAGCATGAACGGTACCAATATCAACCGTGTGATGTTCGCGCTCGCCGTAACGGGGCTGGTTATCGCAGGGCTACTGTGGTACTGGCATGTGCAGAACGCCGAAATCCCCTGCACGAACGCCGGTTGCGACCAGGTAGCCAAACACCCTGCATCTCGCCTTTTTGGCATACCCGTCGCCGCCTACGGCACGCTGTTCTATCTGTCCTTCGCCCTGCTGTGTGCCCTGCGACCATCGGTGTCCGCAGAACATCAGAGGCTGTTTGCGCACCTGCTGTTGCTGTGGGGCACGGTGGGCTTTCTGGTTTCACTGTATCTTACCTACCTGGAGCTGTTCGTCATTCACGCGATTTGCCAGTGGTGCCTGGCGTCTGCTATAATCGCTACGGCACTGTTTGTGCTGAGCTTGCTGGCGTGGCGACAGCCGCATCTCATAACCACACCATCTGAGGCATAGTGAGGAGAAAATGAAGTCGGAGACCCGTTTTCTGTTAATTATGCTGGGGTTTGTTCTGATTTTAGGCGCGGGATTGGCGGCGCTGAATTTCTACACCCGTCCACCGCAACTCCCCGAACCGAAACCCGTGGAGATTAAACTCAGTGACCTGGTGATACCGGGCAGACCTGAGAAAGGCAATCCCAACGCGACGGTGGTTGTCGTAGAGTTCAGCGATATGCAGTGTCCTTCCTGCCGTCGGGGGAATGAGACCATGGAGCAGTTACTACTGAAGTACGACGGTAAAATCCGTGTGATATTCCGGCACTATCCACTGGACATCCACCCGAAGGCACGGCTGTTCGCGCAGGCGGCTGAGGCAGCACACCGACAGGGCAAGTTCTGGGAGATGCAGGACCTCATCTTCAACGAACAGGACGCCAGCGAGAAGCGTCTGGAAGAGTTTGCACGCTCGCTGGGCTTGAATATGGAACAGTTCCGCAAGGACATGAAAAGCAAGGAAGTGCAGGAGGCGATTGTCAACGACCTGGTCACAGCACAGCGATATGGAGTGACCTCGACACCGACTTACTTCCTGTTTGTGGGAGAGAAGGGTCAGATGATTCAGGGACACCTGACCCTCGCCGCGGAGATGCAGAAGGTGATGGAGGGCGACTGATGAGGGTGTTCGAAAATCACCTCGCGGCTTGTTCCAGCGACTGAAGCGACACTTTCCTGTCATGCTGAAGTCTATGTTGTTTGTCAAGGGCTACCAGCCGCTACCCCCCCACAGCGGGCATATACTCAGACACG